>NZ_JBAWUK010000041.1:0-43081 GCF_037079935.1 Stenotrophomonas maltophilia group sp. Smal12
CCCCCCCCCCCCCCCCCCCCCCCCCCCCCCCCCCCCCCCCCCCCCCCCCCCCCCCCCCCCCCCCCCCCCCCCCCCCCCCCCCCCCCCCCCCCCCCCCCCCGGTTTTTTAATGATACGGCGACCACCGAGATCTACACCTCTATATTGGTCGCCAGCGTCATTTGTTTATAAAAGACAGATGTAAACTATGCGGCGGGCCAGCGGCGGGCACGGCCGTTAGTGCCGGCCGGTGGCCGGCAACCCTGCAGGGGTCAGATCCCATTCGCTCGCGAAAGGCATCTGACCCCTGAACTTTTCACGCGATACCGCTTGAAACCGCCTGCGAATGACGCCAGTCTGTGGCCATGCAGGACCGGATCACACTCCCCGACTGGGATGCCCTGGCCGACCTCGAAGACGAGGCGCTGCCACTGTTGCCGACCGCGCTGCTGATCGCGCGCGATGAATACCCCGATCTGCAGCCGTCCACCTACGACGCGCTGATCCAGAGCCATGTCGAGCACCTCCGCTCGGAAGTGGAGAGCATCGACAACAGCCCGCTGAAGATGGCGGCGATCAACCGCCACCTGTTCGACGAGCTGGGCTACAGCGGCGACCACGACGAGTACTACGACCCGCGCAACAGCTACCTCAACCAGGTATTCGAGCGCCGCTTGGGCAATCCGATCTCGCTGGCGCTGGTCCAGATGGAAGTCGCGCGCCGGCTGGGTATTCCGCTCGATGGCGTGTCCTTCCCCGGCCACTTCCTGGTGCGCCTGCCGGTGGACGACGGCGTGCTGGTGATGGACCCGTTCAACGGTGGCCGACCGCTGGACGTGGACGAACTGCGCGAGCGGGCCAAGTCACACCTGGGCGGGCAGATGCCCGACGACCAGGTGCTGGCGCAGATCCTCGACCCGGCGCCCGCGCGCGCGATCCTGATGCGCATGCTGCGCAACCTGCACGGCGTGTATGCCGAAGCCGGCGAGTGGGACCGCGCCGCGCGCAGTGCCGACCGCCTGCTGAAGCTGGCCCCGGAGCAGGACGATGCGCTGCGCGACCGCGGCCTGGCCTACCTGCAGCTGGAGTACCTGGCCGGTGCCCGGCACGATCTGGGCCACTACCTGAAGCGCAACCCGGAAGCCAGCGATGCGCAGTGGCTGCGCGAGAAGCTGATCGACCTCGGCGGGCCGATGCCGCGGCTGCATTGAGGGAGTCGGTGTGTGGACCGGCAGTCCACACCTACCCTCATCAATCGACCTCGACCATCTCGAAATCAGCCTTGGTCACCCCGCAATCCGGGCAGGTCCAGGTCTCGGGAATGTCCTCCCAGCGCGTCCCTGGCGCGATGCCTTCCTCCGGCAAGCCTTCCGCTTCGCTGTACAGGAAGCCGCAGACCACGCACATCCAGGTGCGCAAGGTGGTGGGGGTGGCATCGCTCATCGGATAATCAGGACTGGATTCACGGGCCGCCATTGTCCCATCGCGGTCCACTCACCGGTAGCCATCGATGACTTCTGCTTCCCCGGCGCCCCGCGGCGTCTACCTGATCACCCCGGACGAGCCCGATACCGCACGCCTGCTGGCCCGCACCGCGCCGCTGCTGGCCACGGGCGCCACTTGGCTGCAGTACCGCAACAAGACCGCAAGCGACGCGCTGCGGCGGGAACAGGCCACCGCGCTGCAGGCACTGTGCGCAGACCACGGCGTGCCGCTGATCGTCAACGACGACCCGGCGCTGGCCAAGGCCGTGGGCGCGGCGGGCGTGCACCTGGGCGGTACCGACGGCGACATCCCCAGCGCGCGCGCCCTGCTCGGCCCCGAGGCCATCATCGGCGCCTCCTGCTATGACCAGCTGGCCAATGCCGAGAGGGCCGTCGCCGCCGGCGCCAGCTACGTGGCCTTCGGCGCGTTTTTCCCGACCACCACCAAGATCACCACCAGCCGCGCCCATACCGACCTGCTGCGGCAAAGCGCCGCACTGGGCGTGCCGCGGGTGGCGATTGGTGGCCTGACGCCGGACAATGTCGGTCCCATCATCGACGCCGGCGCCGATCTGGTCGCCGTGGTCAGCAGCGTGTTCGCCGCCGAAGACCCGGTCGCGACCCAGCGCGCCTTCCTCGCCCAGTTCGCGTAACGCCCAGGATATTCCCCCATGAACCACGACCAGTCCCACGCCCTGTTCTCCCGCGCCCAGCAGCTGTTGCCGGGCGGCGTCAATTCGCCGGTGCGCGCGTTCAAGTCGGTCGGCGGCGAACCGTTCTTCGTCGAGCGCGCCGACGGCGCCTACCTGTACGACGTCGACGGCAACCGCTACATCGACTACGTCGGCTCCTGGGGCCCGATGATCGTCGGCCACAACCACCCGGCGGTACGCCAGGCGGTGAAGAAGGCGATCGACAACGGCCTGTCGTTCGGCGCGCCATGCGCGGCTGAAGTCACCATGGCCGAGACCATCACCCGCCTGGTGCCGTCGTGCGAGATGGTGCGCATGGTCAACTCCGGCACCGAGGCCACCCTGTCGGCGATCCGCCTGGCGCGTGGCGCCACCGGCCGCAACCGCATCGTCAAGTTCGAAGGCTGCTACCACGGCCACGGCGACTCGTTCCTGGTCAAGGCCGGCAGCGGCATGCTGACCCTGGGCGTGCCGACCTCGCCGGGCGTCCCGGCCGGGCTGAGCGAACTGACCCTGACCCTGCCCTACAACGACTTCGAAGCGGCCACTGCGCTGTTCGAGCAGCAGGGCGATGACATCGCCGGCCTGATCATCGAACCGGTGGTCGGCAACGCCAACTGCATCCCGCCGCGCGAGGGCTACCTGCAGCACCTGCGCGAACTGTGCACGAACCACGGCGCGCTGCTGATCTTCGACGAAGTGATGACCGGCTTCCGCGTTGCCCTCGGCGGTGCGCAGGCGCACTACGGCATCACCCCGGACCTGACCACCTTCGGCAAGATCATCGGCGGCGGCATGCCGGTGGGCGCCTACGGCGGGCGCCGCGAGCTGATGCAGCAGATCGCCCCGGCCGGCCCGATCTACCAGGCCGGCACGCTGAGCGGCAACCCGGTGGCGATGGCCGCTGGCCTGACGATGCTGGAGCTGATCCAGCAGCCGGGCTTCCACGCCGACCTGGCCGAGCGCACTGCACGCCTGTGCGCCGGCCTGGAAGCGGCCGCCGCCGAAGCCGGCGTGGCGGTGACCACCAACCGCGTGGGTGCGATGTTCGGGCTGTTCTTCACCAGTGAGAAGGTGGAGACCTATGCGCAGGCCACCGCCTGTGACATCCCAGCGTTCAACCGCTTCTTCCACGCGATGCTGGAGCAGGGCGTGTTCCTGGCGCCGTCGGCGTACGAGGCCGGTTTCCTGTCCAGCGCGCACGATGATGCCGTGATCGAGGCCACCCTCGCCGCTGCACGCGCGGCATTCAAGGCCGCCAAGGGCTGATCGCAAAAAAGGGGACGGAGGGGATTAAGTCGTTTGTGCATATACGACTTAATCCCCTCCGTCCCCTTTTTTTCAACCGAAGACGAACTTGCCCTTCATCATCGCGAAGTGGCCGGGGAACGAGCAGAAGAAGGTGTAGTCGCCGCCCTTCTGCAGGCCCTGGGTAGAGAAACGCACGCGCGTGATCTCGCCACCGCCGATCACCTTGGTGTGCGCCAGCACGCGCTTGTCGGCCTTCGGCAGGTAGCTGTCGGCCAGGGTCATGCGCATGCCCGCCATCGCCACCGGCTGGTAATCGGCCGTGCGGGTCAGCACCCAGTTGTGGCCCATCGCGGTAGCGGCGAGCTTGCCGGTATGGCGCAGGGTCAGGTCCACGGCAGTGCAGTCGGCGGCAAGCTTGATCTCGCGAGTGCTGAAGCTCATCTGGTCGGTGCTGTCGATGCTCACCGCACACACCCGCGCCATCGCCGACGGCGCCAGCATCAGCGCGCCCAGTCCCACTGCCACCCACCAAGCCTTCATCGTTGCCTCTCCTGCGGATTCAAGCACCATTCTAGGCAGGCCCCTGCGGCCGCGTCTGCGACCGTCTGTCGCATGCCTACTCCAGGGTTTCCCGCGCACTCACTGCAATGGCATGCTCGACCGATGCGGATCGACCTGTTGCTGCTGGATGTGGATGGCGTGCTGGTGCAGTACCAGCGCGCGCAGCGCGTGCTGCACCTGGCGCAGGCGCTGGATGTTACCCCCGCCGCAGTGCAGGCGGCGCTGTTCGACAGCGGACTGGAAGCGGCGCATGACAACGGCACGCTGGATGGCCCGGCCTATCTGGCGCAGCTGGGGGAGTGCCTGGGCAGGACCATCGATGTACCCAGCTGGATCGCCGCACGCCAAGCGGCCAGCCATCCGCAGCACGCGGTGCTGCAGCGGCTGCAGGTTCTGCAGCTGCCGCTGGCGGTACTGACCAACAATGGCGCGCTGATGGTGCAGGCGCTGCCCACCCTGCTGCCGGAACTGTTCCCTGCGCTGCAGGGACGCGTGTTCTGCAGCGCCGATTTCGGCCTGCGCAAACCCGCACCGGAGGTCTTCCTGCGCACGCTTGAGGCCCTCGGCGTGGCGCCTTCGCGCACGCTGTTCGTCGATGACCTGTTCGCCAATGTGCGCGGTGCACGCGCCGCCGGCCTGCACGCGGAAACCGTGCGCGATGGCCGTGGTTTGGGCAAGGTGTTGAAGCGTTACCAGATTGCGTGAACCACTGTGGAGCCGAGCGTAGGCTCGGCTCTACAGATGCCTCTGCCGGCTTCAGCGCGCGGCGATGAACGCCGCAATCGCTGCGCGCAGGCGCTTGAGGCCTTCGGCCACTTCTTCGTCGGTGATGTTCAACGACGGCACGAAGCGCAGCACGTCCGGGCCGGCCTGCAGGGTCAGCAGGCCGTGCTCGGCGGCATGGTCGAGGATCGCCCCGGCCTGGCCGGCGAAGTCCTTGCCCAGCACCGCGCCCAGCATCAGGCCGCGGCCGCGCACTTGGCTGAACACACCGAACTCGTCGTTGATGCGGGCAAAGCCATCGCGCAGCGCCTTCGACTGGCGGCTGACATTGGCGGCGATCTCTGCCGAGGCCAGCTTGCGCAGCGCCACGCGGGCCACCGCAGCAGCCAGCGGGTTGCCGCCGAAGGTGGTGCCGTGCGCGCCGAACTGCATGGTCTCGGCCACCTTCGGGCCGGCCAGCATCGCGCCGATCGGGAAGCCGCCACCGAGTGCCTTGGCCAGGGTGACCATGTCCGGCACCACATCATCCTGCCAGTGCGCGAACAGCGTGCCGGTACGGCCCATGCCGGCCTGGATCTCGTCCAGCACCAGCAGTGCGTTGTGCTGGTCGCACAGTTCACGCACGCGCTTGAGGAAACCGGACTTGGCCGGCATCACGCCGCCCTCGCCCTGGATGGGCTCCAGCATCACCGCCGCCACGTCGCCGGCGGCCATCGCGGTTTCCAGCTGCACCTCATCGTTGAAATCGATGTAGCGGAAGCCGCCAGGCAGCGGCTCGTAGCCTTCCTGGTACTTCGGCTGGGCGGTAGCGGTCACCGCGCCCATCGTGCGGCCGTGGAAGCTGCCACGGAAAGTGATGATCACCCGCTTGTCGGCGGGACGACCCTGGCTGGAGGCCCACTTGCGGACCATCTTGATCGCCACTTCGTTGGCTTCGGCGCCGGAATTGCACAGGAACACGCGCTCGGCGAAGCGGCTGGCCTTCACCAGCTCCTCGGCCAGATGCAGCGGCGGTGCGCTGTAGAACACATTGCTGGTGTGCCAGAGCTTGCCGGCCTGCTCGACCAGCGCGGCCACCAGGTCCGGATCGTTGTGGCCCAGGCCGCACACGGCGATACCCGCAGCCAGGTCGATGAACTCACGCCCCTGGCTATCCCACACGCGGGCGCCCTGCCCTCGCTCCAGTACCACCTGGCGGGGCTTGTAGACCGGCAGGTAATAGTGCGAAAGGGAGATCAGCGGATCGGTCGCGGTGGTCATGGCAGTCGGCAGGGTTCAGGAACGCCCATTCTCGCGCCGGAGCCCCTGCTGCACAATGCGCCCATGCGACCGTTTTCCGCCCCCCAGCTCAACCCCGCCACCGAGACCGGCTGGCGCCGTCGGTGGTTCGACATCATCTACCGCCATGACTCGCGGCCCTCGCGCAACTTCGACCTGATCCTGGTGGTGGCGATCGTCGCCAGCATCCTGGTGGTGATGATCGACAGCGTGCAGCACCTGCATGCCGAGTGGTCCACCGGCCTGTACATCCTGGAATGGGGCTTCACCATCATCTTCACCGCCGAGTACCTGCTGCGCCTGGCGGTGGTCAAGCGCCCGCTGCGCTACGCGGTGAGCATCTGGGGCATCATCGACCTGCTGTCGATCCTGCCCGCCTACCTGTCGATGTTCATCCCGGGCGCGCAGAGCCTGCTGGTGGTGCGTGCGCTGCGCATCCTGCGCGTGTTCCGCATCCTCAAGCTGACCCGCTACATCGAGGAAAGCGGCGTCCTGATGACGTCGCTGTGGCGCAGCCGGCGCAAGGTGCTGGTGTTCCTGTTCACGGTGATCACCATCACCATCATCGCCGGCGCGCTGATGTACGTGATCGAGGGCCCCGAACACGGCTTCACGAATATCCCGGCCAGCATGTACTGGGCGGTGGTGACCATGGCCACGGTCGGCTTCGGCGACATCGTGCCGCAGACCGTGCTTGGCCGCTTCGTCACCTCGGTGCTGATCCTGATCGGCTACAGCATCATCGCCGTGCCCACCGGCATCTACACCGCCGAACTGGCCAGCACCATGCGCGAAGCCGAACTGGCCGCGCGCCGCGATGCCCGCGGCTGCCCGCATTGCGGGCTGGAGGGGCATGAACCGGATGCGCGCCACTGCCGCAAGTGTGGTGGCCAGCTGCCGGATGCGTTCAGCCATTGAGGCACATGCCGGCCCGCGGCCGGCACTACCGGACCAACAGGGTGCGCGCCGGGCATGGCCCGGCGCTACCGTGAGCAGATCCACGCCCCGCGTGGATCGCCCTCAACGCATGCGGTTGCTGGTGGTTACCAGGTCGTTGTAGGCATCCAGAATCGTCGACTGTGCGCCTTCAGGGTCGGTGGTGAGCCAGCTGCCCGACGCCTTGCGCTCGGCAGCCAGCGCATCGGCGGTGATCGGCTTGCCCTGTTCCAGGCGCTCGACTCCGCGCCCGGCTGTACGCACCAGCTTGTCGGCCGAGCGCTGCACATGGCCCCACATCGGGTCGTCCTTGCCGACACCACCGTTCTGGATTTCCGTCACCAGCGCCTGAAAGTCGGCCAGCTGGCCGCGCAACACCGCAACGTCCGGTGCCTCGCCCTGGAACGTCATTGCCAGCTGCTTGCCATCGCCGACAAGGCGCAGATGGTAGTACGCCAGCGAGCGGCCTTCGCTTTCCTCGATCTGCTTCAGCTGGACGGCGCGGCGATCGTTCTCGTTCTTTTCCAGTGCCGCATCCATCGCCTCGCTGGCCTTGAAGAAATCAGCATAGGCCTGCATCAGCGGGGCATGCTGGCTGCGCATCCCTTCACCACCGTCGCGACGATAGTCCTCGCGGGTGAAATAGCCATCGGCGCGCTCGATCAGGGTGTTCAGCGCCAGGAACGCCTGCTGGTACTGCCGCGCGGCCGCATCCAGCGACGTCGCCGGGGCCTTTGCCAGCGCCTCGCTCAACGGCTGGCCGCAGTATTCCACGCGGTGCGAAAGCACCTTGCCCGGTGAGCGCGGCTGTGCTTCCTTGCCGGTCGGACCCGCCTCAGGATCCTTCATCCAGCCGGTGTAAGTCTGGAAGCCTTCGTGGATGGGCTGTTCGACGCCGTTGTAGCACTGGATGTAGGCGTTGACCTTCTCCAAGCCGGGATCGGCGACTGCCAGCCCGGCCGGGTTGTTGCAGCCGGCCAGCACGCCAAGCAGGAGAACAGGAATCAGGCGTGTGGATGCATGCAAATCAGTTCCTTGCACAAGTGAAAACTGCAGGCATCGTCATGCATGGCGCGAGCGCGCGCTCCAGCACCTCGGCAAGGTGCTGGCATTCGGGGCTGCAGGGCGTGTCATGCCGCAATCAACCTGCTCAATCGCGACAAAAATGAAGCGTTGAGCTTCCCGCTTACTGGCGGTTGCTCTGGAAAACCAGCGAGTTGTATTCCTGCATCAGCTTGTTGGCCGAGCCGCGTGGCGCCATCGAGGGCGAATCCAGCATGCGCCGTTCGAAATCGCTGTAGGGCGTCTTGCTGCTGACCCGCTGCAGCCGCTCCTTGCCTTCCCGACGGAAGTTCTCGGCTTCGCGCTCGAAGCTGTTCCAGTCCAGCTTGCCCGGCTCCTGATCGGCCACCTTGGCATGCGCCTCGTCGGAAATACGGTTGAAGGCGTCGAGTCGTTCACGGGCTTGGGCCGGATCAAAGTCGTCGTCGCTCATCAGCTCCACGATCGCTTTGGCTTCCAGCATCATCGCCAGACGGTAGTACTCGCGCGTTCGCCCCTCGGCCTGTTCCAATACCTTGAGCTGCTCGCGCTGGGCAGCGTCATTCTGGCGCTCCAGCTCGGCGTTGAACGTTTCGCTGGCAGCCACGAAGTCCTTGAATGCGGCCATCAAGGGCGCGTGCAGTTGCTTGCCCTTGGCAAACTGGTCGTCTTCGTAGTCCTGGCGATCGTAGTAGTCGTGCGCCTCCTTGCTGATCGGCACCAGCGCCTTCAGCGCCTGCTGATAATGGCTGGCAGCAGCATCGAGTTCGGCCAGCGCCGGCTTGGCAGCCATCGCCTCGGTCACCGGGCCATCGCACTGCTTCATGTCGTAATCGCTGATCTCGAACGGGCCGTACACCTGTGTCTCGCGCCCGGTCGGGCCGGTCTCGACGTCCTTGATCCAGCGCGTATAGGACTGGAGACTGTCGTGCGTCTTCGAATCAAGCGCGTTGAAGCAGCCGATGTAGGCGTTGAGCTTCGCCGTCAACTGCTGCTGTGCGTCGGACGGCACCGTGTTGGCCTCCGGCTTGCCCGAGGTGCCGGCGTCGCCAGCGGTTGCAGGGCCCTTGCCACCGCAGGCGGCCAGGACAAGCGACAGCGAAGCGGCCAGCGCCGCGACGGAAAGCGTACGTGACATGTGTTCACATCCCTGTTGAAAACGATTACAGCCCTGCATTCTAGCGCAGCAGGCCGAGGGCCGCAGCCCTCGGCCCTGCGCAACGAAGCACTCAGTCCAGGAACAGATCCGGCAACAACGACCGCGACGGGTCCACGGCATAGCCGGACAGATCGCTGACGCCGGCCTGTGCCAGCACTTCATCGTCGATCAGGAACTGGCCGTGGAAGCCTGCCGCTTCACGCACCAGCACCGCATGCGCGGCGTCGGCCATGATCTGCGGCGTACGGCAGCCCGCTGCATCCACGCCCGGAATCATGTTGATTGCATCGGTGGCGATCACCGTGCGCGGCCATAGCGCGTTCACCGCCACCCCCTGCGGGCCGAATTCCGCGGCCAGGCCGAGCGTGACGAAGCTCATGCCCATCTTCGCCAGCGTGTAGCCGGTATGCGCGCCCCACCACTTTGGTTCCAGGCTCGGCGGCGGCGCCAGGGTCAGGATGTGCGGATTCGGCGCCTGCAGCAGGTACGGCAGGCAGGCCTGCGCGCACAGGAAACTGCCGCGCGAATTGACCTGCTGCATCAGGTCGAAGCGTTTCATCGGCGTATCCAGCGTGCCACGCAGCCAGATCGCGCTGGCGTTGTTGATCAGGATGTCGATGCCCCCAAAGGTGTCGACCGTGGCCGCAACCGCGGCCTGCACCTGCTCTTCCTCGCGGATATCGCACTTCAGCGCCAGCCCTTGGCCACCGGCGGCGGTAACGGCCTCGGCCGCGCTGTGGATGGTGCCCGGCAGCTTCGGATTCGGCACCGCCGACTTGGCCGCAATGGCCACGTTGGCCCCGTCACGCGCAGCGCCCAGTGCGATGGCCAGGCCGATGCCACGCGAGGCACCCGTGATGAAAAGCGTTTTGCCCTGCAGACTGCCCACGTTCCACACTCCAGCGTATGCAATGAGCCGCTAGTATGCCGCGCCGACGTGGAGTTCACCCGGCCTTGACGATACTGGCGCCTCCAGTCAACGCACGAGGTTCACGCCATGCGCCGTTCCCGCCTGTTGCTGCCTGCCCTGGGGCTTGCCCTGCTGACTGCCTGCCAGGGCCGTTCGCCCGAACCCGGCAAGGAACCGTCGGCCGGTGACACGCCCAGCGCAGAAAAAGCCGCCGCGGACGGCAAGCTGCGCTGGAGCGATGCAGTGGTGTGGGATGGCGACCTCAACGCCTGCCGCCAGGGCGAGAATGCGGCCACGCGTGAGTGCCTGCGCGATGCGATGCGCGCTGGTGGCGCAAGCGCCGATGCCATTGCTGCCGCCGAACAGTTGTCCACCGGCGGCGAGCTGGCCTACGTGACGGCCTGGCATGAGAACGAAGGCCTGGGCATTGCCACGGTCGAGTATCCGTTCCGCGCCAACACCAACGAGGGTACCCGCCTGGTCGACGCCACCGGCAAGCGCATCGATGTGGATGCCGTGCAGCTGGACGACACCCTGCGTGCCGACCCCGCCGTGCAGGCCCTGCTGAAGGACCACCCGCAGGCCACGCCGTTCGCGCCGGCGCGGTCGGCCGGGGCCACGCCGCTGGAGAACGGCGGCATCCGCCTGCTGTACCGCACGCCGCTGCGTGACTGCCACGCCTGCCCGGATGTCGGCCAGCTGCAGATCGCCTACGACTTCGACGCCAAGCGCAACTTCATCGGCCAGCAGGTAGTGCCGGCAACGCCGTAAGATCACAAGCCTCTGTAGAGCCGAGCCATGCTCGGCTCTACAATACGGTTCTCCCCTGCGCATCCACGCATCGCGTGGATCTACCGGTACACCTGCACCTGCTTCCTCAGCAGATGCGGCACGATCAGCTGATGCACCGGCGCAACCGGCAGCATGTACACGCGGCCGAACGCGTTGTGCGTATGCACCACCGTCACCACCTCCAGCACGTCGCCCTGCCACTGCAGGGCCAGCTGCACACGCAGGTGGCGGTCGTCGTCTTCCAGCACGATGGCATCGTCGCTGAGCGACTGCAGGGTGAAGATGCCCAACCGCTGCCCGGGTTGAGGATCCGCAACATCCTGCACCGCGCGCAACGAGCCCAGGTGCTTCATGCCGAGCAGGCGCATGCCGCGATTGCGCAGCGCCATCAGCCCATCGAACCAGCCGGGAATGGTCGCGGCCATATCGCGATAGGCCTGCAAGGCCGAGCGCCCATCACGATGGGTTGTTGCCTGGCAGGCGTGCACGAAGTCGGCACCGGCCAGCTGTGGGCGCAGGACGCTGCCCGCACTCGGTGGGCCGGTCACTACCTGCAGTGGACTCACGGCTTGGGCCCCTGCCCCTCGTTGTCTTCCCAATGCAGGATGCGACGGGTAACGAAGCGGTAGACCGGCTTGCCCGTGGCGAACCACAGTTCGCGCACCCACGAGGTGCGCTTGAGCACGCGCTTTTCCACTGGGGTGAGCGACTCACGGCAGTACATGCGCTTGTGCTTGAGCAGGTGGCGCAGGTCCTCGCGGGCCAGCAGGCGCATCCAGCGCGAGCGCGGGTTGCCGATCACTGCCAGCTGGAAGTCGATCAATGCCGGGCGGCCGTCTTCGGTCACCAGCCAGTTGGCTTCCTTGGCCAGGTCGTTGTGGGCCACGCCGCGCCGATGCAGCTGCTGCAGCAGCCGACGCGCGGCGCGGAACCAGGCCAGGTCGCCACGCGGTGGGCGCTGGTACATGGCGTCGCCGGCCATGAAACTGCGGTCGAGATGATGTCCATTCCACGCCAGCAGCTGCGGCACGTCGGCCATGCCATGGATATGGCGCAGCGCGCGCGCTTCGCGGCGGGCCAGCCACCAGGCCGGCAGGCGCAACCACAGCGGCGTGGCGCCCAGGTCACGGCGTACGAAGGGGCCGGCAGGCCCTTCCACACGGAGGATGCGACCGAAGCTGTCGGCCTTCAAAGCATGTGGTGGCGTGTCTGGCGTATGCGGCATGGGCCCATTCTAGGCGATGGCGCCGGTTGCAAACGGTCACCAAGCGGCTGGGAACCAGTCACCTTCACGCCCCTATAATCGGGCAATGGACTCTTCATGGATCGACGCCACGCTTGCGTGGATTGCCGCTCACCCCGTGCTGGCGGGTGCCGTTATCTTCCTCATCGCCTTCTGCGATGCGGTGATCATTCTGGGCGCCATCGTGCCGGCGCTGCCGCTGCTGTTTGCGGTGGGCGTGTTCATCGGCCTGGGCCAGATCTCCGGACCGTACGCGGTGGCGGCGGCCGCACTGGGCGCATTCGCCGGCGATGGCATCAGTTACTGGATCGGGCGCCGCTGGGGCGACCGCCTGCGTGGCGTGTGGCCGTTCAGCCGTTACCCGCAACTGCTCGACCGCGGCGAGAACCTGTTCCGCCGCAACGCGTTCAAGAGCATTCTGGTGGCACGCTACGTCGGCGCGATCCGGCCGTTCGTGCCCGCCATCGCGGGCATGATGAAGATGCCCGCCAGCCGCTATGTACAGGCCAGTGGTATCGCCAGCATTTCATGGGCGGTACTGTTCCTGGCCCCGGGCTGGATTCTTGGCGAGGCCTATGACGCGGTGGCCGCAGTAGCCGGTAGGCTGGTGGTGGTGGTCGGCCTGCTGGCGGTGATCCTCGGCCTGGTCTGGGCCATCGTGCTGTACGGCTACCGCTGGTCGGCCGCGCGCATGGACAACTGGCTGGCACGCCTGCTTGACTGGTCCAACCGCCATCCGACGCTGGGCCGCTACACCGTCGGTGTGCTGGACCCGAAGCGGCGCGAGTCGGTGCCGCTGGCGATGCTGGCGCTGATGCTGCTGGTGCTGGGCTGGGGCTGGTTCGCGCTGCTGACCGTGGTGGTTGCGCATGGCGAGCCGCTGGCGATCGACCTGCTGGTGCACCAGGCCATGCTGGCGCTGCGCAATCCGTTGGCCGACTACCCGATGGCCGCGCTGGCCTCACTGGGCGCCTGGCAGGTACTGCTGCCGGCCACTGCGGCGGCGATGGGCTACCTGGTCTGGCGCCGGCGCTGGATGGCGGCCGCGCACTGGCTGGCCGCCCTCGCCTTCGGCCTGGCACTGACCATGCTGCTGGGCGCCACCGTGGATGTGGTGCGCCCGGTCGATGCCAGCAGTGGCTTCGGCTTCCCGTCGGTGTCGGTGACGATGGCCACCATCACCTTCGGCTTCTTCGCGGTGCTGATCGCCCGCGAGATGCCCGGCCGTACCCGCGTCTGGCCGTACCTGGTATCGGGCATCGTGGTCAGCCTGATCGGCTTCTCGCGCCTGTACCTGGGCGCGCATTGGCTGAGCGATGTGATCGGCGGCATGCTGTTCGGCACGTTCTGGCTGCTGGTGCTGGGCATCGCCTACCGCCGCCGCTTCAACCGCTCGTTCTGGGTGAAGCCGGTGGCATGGCTGTTCTACGGCGTGTTCGCCGTCGCCGCGATGTGGTACGCACCGCGCAACATCCCGGTGAAGCTGGAACGCTTCGAGCCGACCTTGCCGGCCCCGCAGGCAATGGACACGCAGGCCTGGTGGCAGCACGACTGGGCGACACTGCCGGCGCGCCGCAACGAGTTCGATGACGACCAGCGCTGGCCGTTGGACGTGCAGGTGGCCGGTCCGCTGGCACCGCTGCAGGCGCAACTGGAAGCGCGCGGCTGGAAGCGGCAGGAGCAGGCCGGCTGGCAGCAGGCGCTGCTGATGCTGGACAAGAACACCGGCGCCGATGAACTGCCGGTGCTGCCGGCGACGCTGGAAACCCGCGTGGAAGCGCTGTTGATGGTACGCCCGGGTACACACCGTGATGAGCGCTACGTACTGCGCCTGTGGCCGGCCCCTGCGCAGTTGCAGCCGGGCAACACGCCGCTGTGGCTGGGCAGTGCACAGACCCTGCGCTACGAACGCCATTTCGAGTGGATCGGCATGTGGCACCCGCTGCGTGGCGTCGACCCGGCATTGAATGCCGTGAAGGACGCCGTGCAGGAGCTGCCGCAGCGCGAGGACGTGCACAGCGAAACCGGGTTGCCGGTGCTGCGGCTGAAGACTACAACGCCCTGACCGGTACCGGTGCGCGATCCAACAAGCCGAGCATAGGCTCGGCTCTACAGTAGATCCACGCCATGCGTGGATGCGGATTCCACGGATACCCCAGCGTGTGCCCCAAGGTGCACACCCACCCGAGGATGGCGTCTACGGCATCCAGCCCAGCAGCTGCTGCAGACGCTGGTGCGGGTCATCCAGCTGCAGCAGCTGCAACCGCTGCTGCTCGCTCAGCGGCAGCAGCTCGGCCAGCCGCCAGCCGACCCAGCTGGCCTGGTCCAGCAGCGCCGGATTTGCCGGCGCATAGGCCTCGCCGGCCTGCTCGATGATGTGCCCCAGCACCGTGGCCAGCAGTGCATGCTGCGGCCGCAGTTCGTCATCGGGGTCTTCCTCGCACCAGCGCACATCAGCCACCACCAGGCCGTTGTCGCGCACGCGGGTGCGCTCGACATGGAAGCGACGGGTGCCGCGCAGGCGCAGCTGCAGCACGCCGTCGGCGCCGACATCGAAGTCTTCGATGCGTACCTGCACGCCAAAGGCGGCCGGTGTCGCCGGTGCGCCGACCTCCTCGCCCTCGAGGATCAGGCAGACGCCAAATCCCTCACCACTGCGGCCGCTGTCGCGGACAAGGTCCAGATAGCGCCGCTCGAACACGCGCAGGCCCACCGCTGCACCCGGTACCAGCGCGGTGTGCAGCGGGAGCAGCGGCAGCGAGCCGTCGCCGCTCATCGGGCGTGCAGCGCGGCGAGGAAGCGGCGCGGCGCGCCGTCGAAGCCACCGTTGGACATGAATACCACGTGGTCACCGCTGCGCGCGCTGGCCTGCAGCTGCGCCAGCAATGCGTCGGTATCGGGCACCGCGTGGGCTTGGCCACGCACCGCGGCGATCACCGCCGCAGCATCCCAGGCCAGTTCCGGGCGATGCAGGAACACCACTTCATCGGCCAGCGCCAGCGAGGGAGCCAGCGCCTGCGCATGTGCGCCCAGCCGCATCGAGTTGCTGCGCGGCTCCATCGCGACCACGATGCGCGCATCACCCACCTTGGAACGCAGGCCCTCCAGCGTGGTGGCGATCGCAGTCGGATGGTGGGCGAAATCGTCGTAGACGGTGATGCCGTCATGGCTGCCGATCACTTCCATGCGGCGCTTGACGCTGCGGAAGCGCACCAGCGCTGGAATAACCTGGGCAGGTGCCACGCCCACTGCATGCGCGGCGGCCAGCGCAGCCAGTCCATTGAGCACGTTGTGGCGGCCCAGCAGCGACCACTGCACATCACCCAGCGCCTGCCCACGATGATGCACGCGGAACGCGCTGCCGTCGGCAGCCAGCAGCTCGGCATGCCATTCCAGCGCCGGATCGAAGCCGAAGCGCTCGACCGGGGTCCAGCAGCCCATCGCCAGCACTTCGGCCAGGTACTGATCCTCGCCGTTGACGATCAGCCGGCCACGTGCGGGTACGGTACGCACCAGATGGTGGAACTGGCGCTGGATCGCGGCCACGTCCGGGAAGATGTCGGCGTGGTCGTATTCAAGGTTGTTGAGGATGGCCACCAGCGGCCGGTAGTGCACGAACTTGCTGCGCTTGTCGAAGAAGGCCGTGTCGTACTCATCGGCCTCGACCACGAACTCGCGGCCCCGGCCCACGCGGGCGGAGACACCGAAATCCTCGGCGACACCACCGATCAGGAAGCCCGGCGAGCGGCCTGCACTTTCCAGCAGCCAGGTGAGGATGGTGGTGGTGGTGGTCTTGCCGTGGGTACCGGCCACGGCCAGCGTGTCGCGGCCCGGCAGCACCTGCTCGGACAGCCACTGCGCGCCGGAGATATAGCGCTGGCCGGCATCGAGCACGGCTTCCACGGCGGCATTGCCGCGCGACAGCGCGTTGCCGATCACTACCTCGTCGGTGCCGGCGGGCACGCTGTCGGCGCGGTAGCCCTGGTCCAGGGTGATGCCCAGCTGTTCGAGCTGGGTCGACATCGGCGGATAGATGGCCTGGTCGCTGCCGCTGACGGAATGCCCAAGTTCCCGCGCCAGGGCGGCCACGCCGCCCATGAAGGTGCCGGCAATTGCAAGGATATGTACGCTGCTCATGACCGAGGATTGTGACCGATGACGGCTGTATAGGGCCAATGTCCGCTATCGGGTAAGACAACCCCTACACGGGATGTGAGAAAACTCCAATCAACTGTCAGGGAATTCCCGATAGCGATGTTCTGTGAACCCGGACACAATTCGAACTGCCAGCCGCAGTACCCGAACCGGTCCTACTCCCCAAGAGGCCATCCCCAAGGGAGCTGATGCTGCGGGGCCCTGAGCAAGCCCTTCGCTGGCGCCTATCAAACGACACAGGCCTGATCCTCGCGGACCAGGCCTGTGCTTTTTGCGCCGGAAGGACCGGACGCGTGCCGGCCCCGCCGGATCAGGCCTTGATCGCTGCCAGGATGCGGGCTTCGATCTCGTCCAGCTCACCGACGCCATCGACGCGGGCCAGGGTGCCACGGCCGGCGTAGAAATCGACCACCGGGGCGGTCTGGTCGTTGTAGACCTGCAGGCGCTGGCGCACCGCTTCCGGGTTGTCATCGGCGCGGCCCTGCTCCTTGGCACGACCGGCAATGCGGTCGACCAGCAGCTCGGTGGGCACATCCAGCTGTACCACCGCGTCCAGCGGCTGGCCGATCTTGGCCAGCAGGCCGTCCATCGCATTGGCCTGGGCCACGTTGCGCGGATAACCATCAAGGATGAAGCCCTTGGCGACATCGGCCTGGGTCAGGCGCGACTCCAGCATGCCCAGCAGGATGTCGTCCGACACCAGGTTGCCGGCATCCATCACCGTCTTGGCCTGCTTGCCCAGCTCGGTGCCGGCGGCGATTTCCGCGCGCAGCATGTCACCGGTCGAAATGTGGGCGATCCCCAGCTTTTCCTTCAGGCGCGTCGCCTGTGTCCCCTTGCCCGAACCGGGCGGTCCCAACAGAACCAATCGCATTGACCTGACTCCAACGTGTTGAAAACAAAGAAGGTTCGCGTCCCGGACGGTCCGGTATCGCTGCACCGCAATAGCGCCACTTTACCGCATCCGGGTAATGTCCCTGCAATGTCCCCTCCCCCGAGCAGGTAGAAGCATGCGCAACGGTACTCTCCTTTATGCCCAGTCCGGCGGTGTCACCGCCGTCATCAATGCCACGGCGGCAGCGGTGATCGAGCAGGCCCGGGCCAAGGGCATCAAGGTCCTGGCCGCCCGCAACGGCATCCTCGGCGCGCTGCGCGAGGAGCTGATCGACACCAGCAGGGAGAGTGCCGCCGCGATCCGCGCCCTCGCCCATACCCCGGGCGGCGCCTTCGGCTCGTGCCGGGTCAAGCTGAAATCGCTGGACGCCGACCGCGCCCGCTATGACCGCCTGCTGGAGGTGCTGCAGGCCCACGACGTGCGCTGGTTCCTCTACAACGGCGGCAACGACTCGGCCGACACCGCACTGAAGGTCTCGCAGCTGGCCAAGGCCTCCGGCTACGACCTGACCTGTATCGGCGTGCCCAAGACCATCGACAACGACCTTGCCGTTACCGATACCTGCCCCGGCTTCGGATCAGCGGCCAAGTACACCGCGGTCTCGGTCCGCGAGGCGGCACTGGACGTGGCGGCGATGGCCGAAACCTCCACCCGTGTCTTCATCTACGAAGCGATGGGTCGCCACGCTGGCTGGCTGGCCGCCGCCGCCGGCCTGGCCGGCAACGGTGATGACGAAGCGCCGCACATCATCCTGCTGCCTGAGCGCGCCTACGACGAGGCCACGTTCCTGGCCAAGGTGAAAGCCGTGGTCGAGCGCGTCGGCTACTGCGTGGTGGTGGCGTCGGAAGGCATTGCCACCGCCGATGGCCGCTTCGTTGCCGATGCCGGCGGTGGCAAGGACTCGTTCGGTCATTCGCAGCTCGGCGGCGTGGCGGCGCACCTGGCCGGCCGGGTCAAGGATCAGCTGGGCCTGAAGGTGCACTGGGCACTGCCCGATTACCTGCAGCGCTCGGCCCGCCACCTGGCCAGCAGGACCGACTGGGAGCAGGCGCAGGCGGTGGGCAAGGCCGCGGTGCAGCTGGCCCTGAAGGGTCAGAATGGCGTGATGCCGGTGATCGTGCGCAGCAGCGATTCACCGTATCGCTGGAAGATCGAAGCCGCGCCGCTGTCGAAGATCGCCAATCACGAGAAGAAGATGCCGGCTGGTTTCATCCGCCGCGATGGCTTCGGCATCACGGCCAGGGCACGCGCCTACCTGTCACCACTGATCAAGGGCGAAGCACCGCTTCCCTATGGCACCGATGGCCTGCCGAAGTACGTCACCCTGAAGAACGTGTCGGTGAAGCAGAAACTGCCGGCCTTCGAAGGCTGACCTGAAAAAGGGGACGGAGGGGATTAAGTCGCATACGCCCCTCTGTCATCTCCAACAGCATCAGCAGTGGGTCGGATACGACTTAATCCCCTCCGTCCCCTTTTCATGGAGGTCATAATGGCACTGCGTGTTGTTCGACTCGGTACGCCGCGCCAACCCGGCGAGGGACTGCGCATCGGCACGGTGCGGCGGCCGCCGCGCGGCGTGCCGCGCAGCGAGTTCGCCCGACAGGACTGGTACGACGTCTGGTTTCCGACCCTGTCACCCAGCGCGGAGCTGGTGAAGCGGGCACATGAGGCAACGACGGCGGCCGATTGGACCGCCTTCTTCCGCCATTACAAGGCCGAGATGAAGGCGCCCGATGCCGCCCACGCGCTGGACCTTCTGGCGGCGATGTCACAACACAGCGACATCAGTGTGGGCTGCTACTGCGAGGATGAAGCGCACTGCCACCGCAAGGCATTGCGCGAGCTGCTGGTGGCGCGGGGGGCAATGCTGGCGGATTGATCAGCCGGATGCCGGCCAGCGGCCGGCACTACCACGCGTGGATGACGGCGTGGGCGTAGCGCCCGCGCCACCTCAATTGCAAGCCTTGCCTTCCATCTGCAACTGCGCGGCGAACATCGTCACCTGCGGAATCTGGCCGGCGGCGGCCTGCTTCTTCGCCTCTTCCAGATAAATGCGCGATTGGCCCTGCCCGTCCAGCTCGACCTTGTGGCTCGAAGGCAGGCGCCACACCCGGACCACCGCCTGCTGCGCCGGGCACGCGGCATTGGGCACGCGGATCACATCATTGAGCTTCCAGCCCTTGTCGGCACTCGGCTGCGCCTTGGTGTAATCGACGAAGCGCGCGCGTGGCTGGCATTGCTCGCTGGTCCGGACGGCGGAAAAGCGATATGGCGCGGCGGCGTCACCGGTGAACGCACCTTCCAGCCGCGCGCAGGCCTCGGGGATCTGCCGCAGCGTATGCACCGCGCCCACCGCCTGCGGCGCACCGACCGCACGCTGCAGTTCCGGCGTTTCCGCAGCGAAGGCCGGTGCGGCCAGGACCAGGGCGGCAAGCATCAACAGGGACAGGCGCATGGGGGATCTCCTACGGGGCTGTGCGCAGGCTTGCAGAGGCTGCCTTAACGGGGTGCAAAGGCCGTTGGCTCGCCAATCATGCCCAGGGCCCGACGGCATGCGCCGCGGCTCCCAGGAGCCAGTCGAGCATGGCTCGACTCTACAAGTGGCGGCACGCATACTGCGGGCACCAGGGAATGCTGAACACCGCCATACGTCGGACGACCGCCCAGGTCGGTACGGGTTGGTTCCAGGCTGCAGCCCGTCGTCCCCCTCGTGGTGCCGTTCATCGCCACTGGATGCCTACATCCATTCTGCGGAGGGGTCTAATGCTGGAACGTCACGGGCTGTCACTGGCGCTGGGCTGCGCCATTCTCGCGATCCTGTTCGGAATCGTCTCGGCGCGCTGGATCCTGCGCCAACCCACCGGCAATGCGCGCATGATCGCGATCGCCACCGCGATCCAGGAAGGTGCGCGTGCCTACCTCAACCGCCAGTACCTGACCATCGGCGTGGCCGGCGTGGTGCTGTTCGTGCTGGTCGGTGTGTTCCTCAGCTGGTACACCGCGATCGGCTTCGCGGTCGGCGCGGTGCTGTCCGGCGCGGCCGGCTACATCGGCATGAACGTGTCCGTACGCGCCAACGTTCGTACCGCAGAGGCGGCGCGCAACGGCATCAGCGCGGCGATGGACGTCGCCTTCCGCGGCGGTGCGATCACCGGCATGCTGGTGGTCGGGCTGGGCCTGCTGGGCGTGGCCGGCTACTACGCACTGCTGCTGCGCATGGGCCTGCCGATGGAACAGGCGCTGCACGCGCTGGTCGGCCTGGCCTTCGGCTCTTCGCTGATCTCGATCTTCGCGCGGTTGGGCGGTGGCATCTTCACCAAGGGCGCCGACGTGGGCGCCGACCTGGTCGGCAAGGTCGAAGCCGGCATTCCCGAAGACGATCCGCGCAACCCGGCGGTGATCGCCGACAACGTCGGTGACAACGTCGGCGACTGCGCCGGCATGGCGGCCGACCTCTTTGAAACCTATGCGGTCACCGTCATCGCCACCATGCTGCTGGGCAGCCTGATGCTGGCCGAAGCCGGTGCCAATGCCGTGCTGTATCCGCTGGTATTGGGCGGCGTGTCGATCATCGCGTCGATCATCGGCGCGCTGTTCGTCAAGGTGAAGCCCGGCGGCTCGATCATGGGCGCGCTGTACAAGGGCGTGATCGTTTCCGGCGTGCTGGCCGCCATCGCTTTCTACCCGATCACCTCCGGGCTGATGTCCGACAACGTGCATGGACCGATGGCGCTGTATGGCTGCGCGCTGATCGGCCTGGTCCTGACCGGCCTGATCGTGTGGATCACCGAGTACTACACCGGCACCCAGTACAAGCCGGTGCAGCACGTGGCGCAGGCCTCGACCACCGGCCACGGCACCAACATCATCGCCGGACTCGGCATCTCGATGAAATCCACCGCGCTGCCGGTGGTGGCGGTGTGTGCGGCGATCTGGGGTGCGTTCGCACTGGGCGGCCTGTACGGCATCGCCATCGCCGCAACCGCGATGCTGTCGATGGCAGGGATGATCGTCGCCCTCGATGCCTACGGCCCGATCACCGACAACGCCGGTGGCATCGCCGAAATGGCCGAGCTGCCTTCGGAGATCCGCGACATCACCGATCCGCTGGATGCGGTGGGCAACACCACCAAGGCCGTGACCAAGGGTTATGCGATCGGCTCGGCGGCGCTGGCGGCACTGGTGCTGTTCGCCGACTACACCCACAACCTGCAGGTAGCCAATCCCGGCCAGGAGTTCCGCTTCGATCTCAGCGACCACACGGTGATCATCGGCCTGTTGATCGGCGGCCTGATTCCCTACCTGTTCGGTGCGATGGCGATGGAAGCGGTCGGCCGCGCGGCAGGCGCAGTGGTGGAAGAAGTACGCCGCCAGTTCCGCGAGATCCCCGGCATCATGCAGGGCACCGGCAAGCCGCAGTACGACAAGGCGGTGGACATGCTGACCCGCTCGGCGATCCGCGAAATGATCGTGCCCTCGCTGTTGCCGGTCGCCGTGCCGGTGGTGGTCGGCCTGCTGCTGGGGCCGCGCGCACTGGGCGGCCTGCTGATCGGCACGATCGTCACCGGCCTGTTCGTGGCCATTTCGATGACCACCGGCGGCGGCGCCTGGGACAATGCCAAGAAATACATCGAGGATGGCCACTTCGGTGGCAAGGGCAGCGAAGCGCACAAGGCCGCGGTGACCGGCGACACTGTTGGTGACCCGTACAAGGACACCGCCGGCCCGGCGATCAACCCGCTGATCAAGATCATCAACATCGTGGCGCTGCTGCTGGTGCCGCTGTTGTAGATCCACGCGGCGCGCGGATGGCAGGCTCGACGGGGTCGGATCCCTTTCCTGCGGAAAGGGATCCGACCCCGATGGCGGCCACCGCCCGGGCCCGGTCAGCAGGCAGCATCGTCTCGGGTTCCAGCGGTATCGGGGGATGCGGCGCGGCGGCGGGCCGCGCGAGGATCCTTGGCGTCGTCCACTTCCACGACCGGATTGGGCTCCGGTCGCGGTGCCGGCCGGCTGAGCACGTAACCGGCGCTGGCGGCAAAGAACAGGCCCACGCCAAGCAACAGGCGCCACGACGGATGCGCGCCCCAGCAGAACAGAGCAAAGCCCGCCGCCATGCCTGCGCTGGCAAACGCCTTGCCCTTGCCCGACACGGCGCCCTGCTCGCGCCACAGCCGCAGCGACGGGCCGTAGCGTGGATGCGCCAGCAGGCGCTGCTCGAACTTCGGCGAGCTGCGCGCGAAGCAGCCCACCGCGAGGATCAGGAAGATGGTGGTCGGCATGACTGGCAGCAATGCGCCGATCACCCCGAGGCCGACCATCAGCCAGCCCAGCGCGAACCAGAGCCAGCGCATCAGCGCTGCACTTGTGGGCGCGCGCCGCGCATCAGGCGAATTCCACTTCGACGTGGCGATGCACGCTGCGGAACGCAGCGTCGGCTGCATCGATCACCTGCTGGTCCTGCTCGGCACTCAGCGGCACCGCGTCCAGCGCAGCGGTGAACTCGCGCCAGTGGCGCGCTGCGCCATCGGGATGGGCGGCCAGGTGGCGGGCGCCGAAATCACGGTCCAGGCCGAGCTTGGCCGCCATCTTGTACAGAATGGTGCCGCCCAGATTGGAGCCTTCGGCCACGTACAGCCAACCCAACGCAGTCGGCAGCGCGAGGTCCGAGGGCAGCGCGTCGATGTCCGCGCCCGGGAGCGTCTGCTCCAGATCCTGCAGGTCGCGCGCGACCTGTCTCAGTCGGCGGCGCGCGCCCAGATCGGGCAGCAATGCGTCCAGCGCAGGATTGGCATACAGCGCATCGATGCTGCGGTGGAAGCGATACTGCACGCGCAGGAAACGGGCGAAGTTGCTGCGGTCGGCGAAGATGTCACCGGCCATGATGCGCTTGTCCAGCGCACCGTGGCTGTCGCGGGTGGCGGCCTTGAGCCGCAGGCTGCGGCTGTCTTCGGGAGCGATGTGTGCGTTCATGGGGGAATGCCAGGAGGGTCGTCCTGCTGTAGACGTCCGCCGCAGGGGTTTCCCCAAGCCCATGTGTGCCGATAATGGGCCATCCCCTTCTTCCACCCGGAACCGATAATGATCACCACCGAACCGCGCATGACCAACCTGTTCCTGCAGCTGGGCCTGGACGCCAGCGCCGAGGGCATCGCCCGCTTCATCCGCGAGCACCAGCTGGCCACCGACGTCGAAGTGGTCGAGGCGCCGTACTGGGATGATGCCCAGCGCCAGTTCCTGTCCGAGTCGCTGCAGGCCGATGCGGCATGGACCACCGTGGTGGATGAGCTGAACGAGTCGCTGCACGAAGATGCGGTGAAGGCGTCGAGCGGGCTGTAAGTGCCCTGATGGGGGCGCCGGGCATGGCCCGGCGCTACCGTTGTCTCCCGCTGGGGTCAGAGCCCTTCCGCAGGAAAGGGATCCGACCCCGCAGATCAGTACTTCCAGGTCAACGCCAGCCTTGCGGTGCGACCCGGCGCCGGCATCACGCCCAGAGCCAGCGAGTCCAGGTAATAGCGGTCGGTCAGGTTGTCCACGCCGGCTTCCACCGACAGCTGGTCGTTGAAGCTCCAGCTGGCGAACAGGTCGACCAAGGTGTTCGGCCGGTACAGCTGTTGGATCGCCGACAGGCCCACGTTCCAGTCCTTGTCCAGCCTGCTGATCGGGCCAGCGTTGTGGACCATGCGGGTGCCGAAGGTCAGGCGCTCGTCGAACAGGCGCGAGCCCAGGATCAGGTTGACTGTGTAGCGCGGCGGGTTCTGGGTGTTGGTGTACGAGCCCTCGAAGCCACCGTCCACGCAGTTGGGCGTATTGGCCAGCTCATCATTCCTGCGCTGCGCACCATAGGCACGACGCTCGGCGGCGATGTCAGGCGCGCAGGTCTTGGCCTTGAAATAGTAATGCGCGGACAGGTCGGCGAAGACCTTGCCGCTGTCATAGCTGGACTGGAACTCCATGCCCGCGACCTTGAACTGATCGACGTTGCGGATCAGGCCGGCCGACAGCGTGCGGTAGTCACGGGTGATCAGGTCGTCGATGCGGGTATCGAAGTACGCCAGCTTCAGCGCCAAGCGGTCGCCGGCGGTGAACAGGTCGTAGCGGAGGGTGCTGGCACCGATTTCCCAGCTGCGCGCACGCTCCGGCTTCAGCTCAACCACCGGCTTGGCGGCGGTGAACAGGCCCAGCGTGGTCTCGAACAGGCTCGGCAGCTTGCTGCCCTCGGCGTACTTCACATAGACCAGAGTGTCTTCGCTGAAGCGGTAGGCCACACTGGCGGTCGGCGAGAACGCGGTATCACGGCGGCGGATCGGCTGCGACCAGGTCCAGCTGACCGGCACTTCCAGATCCTGCGGCTTGCCGGCGTCATAGAAGTTCCACCCACCGATGTCGCCCACCGTGCCCTTCTTGTACGGCGAGGCCAGCAGCGATTCCTGGGTGAAATTGCCATTGGCATCCGGATACCAGTTCAGCAGCGCAATGCGCTTTGCACGCCACGACGGCAGTGCCGGGTTGCCGTTGAGAAGCTCGGTGTAGCGGTACTGGCCCTGCACCTCATAGGTATCAGGCGTGGCCAGGCGGTTGCGGTCATGCACATCCACCCGGTTCCAGCGGCCACCGGCCAGCAGCTCCCAGTGTTCGTCGGGCTGCCACTTCAGCGCGGCCACGGCGCTGTATTCCTTGCGCTCGGCATTACGCAGGAAGCGGTTGTTGACCAGGTCATCGTGCATGATCGGGCCCGAGCTGCCCGGGGCGATGTCTTCGTCGCTGTAGGACAGGCCGTAGTCGAGCGTGAACGCACCGGCGCGGGTGCCGAACGTCGAGGTGTTGCTGGCATCAAGGTTGAAGCGCTTCTGCCGCAGCGGGTTCCGGTAGGCATCCTTGTAGCCGGGATCGCCACTGAAACTGGGCGCGTCGTACCACTCGGTGCGGCGATCGAAGTACCACGGCGTGATGCCGGTCAGGCTGTTGTACATCACGCTGTCGGTGTCGGTGTACGCTGCATTGACGCGCAGGTCGATCAGCTCGCTGTCCGGATCGAAGCGATAGCGCAGGGTGTAGCTGTCCATGTCGACGTGGCCCGGGTCCCACTGCGGGATGCGGTCACGGTCGACGCGGATGATCTGCGAGGCCATGATCTCGCCGGCCGTGCCTTCATAGCGGCGGTAGCCGGCTTCCAGGCTCTGCGTGTCATCGATGCGCCAGGTGCCCTTGAGCAGCGCCGACTTCGAACGCGAGGAGGTATTGAACACTTCGGTACGCGGCGGATTCAGCGGCGCCAGCGTACGACGGGTCTGCGGGAAATCATCGTAGCCGTGCTTGCCGGAGAAGTAGTTGCCGTTGTCCCGGTACGCGTAGGCCGCAACCAGGTCGAAGCGGTCCCAGTGACCGGCACCGGCCACGTTGAAGAACTGGCTGCCGGTGGCGCTGCGATCGGTGCGCGGCGTCGCACTGTATGACGGCAGGTTGTTGGCACTGCCATTGGCCAGGCCACCGCGCACGCGCACGCCGAAGTCGCGGCCCTCGCGCAGCACGTCACCGATCTTCAGCGTCTCCATCTCGACCATACCGCCGATGCCACCGGAGGCATTGGCCTGCAGGCTCGGGCCCTTGGTGATGGTCAGGCTGGAGATCAGGTCGGGGTCGAGGTAGGTGCGCTGTGACTGGCCCGCATAGCCGCGGTAGGTGTCCATGCTGGACTGGCCACCGTCGATGATCACCGGTACGCGGCCTTGGCCCTGGATGCCACGGATGTTGACGTCGAAGCCATTGCCGACGCGCGGATCACCGGCGGTGACACCGGCCACACCCTTGACGATGTCACCGTTGGAGGTGCCGCGGAAGCGCTCCAGATGCGCGCGGTCGAGCGTGGTGGTCGAACCCACGCTGCGGTAGCTGTCGAGCAGGCGTGCTTCATCGTTGTTCGCACCACTGTCGACGCGGTCGCCGGCCACACGCAGCGTGCCGGTGACGATCACACCGCTATCGGCCCGCACCGGCGTTGCTGCCTCCAGAGTGACCGCATCGGCGCTGACCCGGCGCACCGCCACGCCACTGCCCTGCAGCAGGTGCTGCAACGCCTGGTTGGCCGACAGGCTGCCGCTGACCGCGTGGGAGGTTGCGCCGTGTGCCAGCGATGCGGGGTACACCACCTGCACGCCGGATTGGCGCATGTAGCTGCGCAGCGCCTCATCCAGCGGTTGTGCAGGAATTTCGAAGCGCAGTACAGCCGCGTGGTCGCTGCGGGCGCTCTGCGCCAGTGCGGGTGGCGTCGTGCTGGCCAGCCCGGCGGCAAGCAACGCAATGCACAGACGGGACGGGCGCAGTACGCGGCCCGAGCGGTGGGAGTCGAACATGGAAGAACCTGTCAGGTAATCGGTGCCGCGAACGCGGCGTCATCCGCAACACGGGCGGACACGGCGACGTACGTGGCGACGGCGGGTACGTTCGCCGGGTAAGACGGCTGGGCGCGCGACAACCCCAAGAGCGATTTGCGGTCGCAGGGGATGCCGACGGGGCGCGGCGGGTGCCGACCGTTGGTCGGCCGGTGGTAGCGGTGGGTGCCGACCGTTGGTCGGCACAGGGACGCTCATCCACGCGTGGCGTGGATCTACTGCACGATGGCGACGCCGAATGGAAGACGAGTAACCTGAAGACCTGCCGTTGCCGCCAGTGCATCCAATGCCTGCTCCGGGCGGTCGATGCGCAACGCAGCACTCACTGCAGGCAGACGTGACAGATCGCCGCGCACGAAGGTCGGCCCCGCGCGATAGCGCCCCACCCACTGCACCGCATCGGCAACGGGGACCTGCTCCAGCAGCAGCTCGCCCTGGCGCCAGGCGCCGACGCTGTCGGCGGTCACGTCAGCCCGTCGCATGACCCCGCCACGTTCAGTGTAGACGGCACGCTGCCCCTGCTGGAGGTAGGTCCAGCCACCGTCGGCCGGGCTGGCCACGCGCACCCTGCCCTGCCCAACCTGGGTTTCCACCCGCTCGTCTCCACGCGCCACGGTGAACGCGGTCGAGATGTCCTCGACCAGGCCATTGCCGGCGCGCACGCTGAAACGCCGCTGTGCATCCGGGCTTACCTCGAACCAGGCGCGCCCGCGCAGCAGCTCGACCTCGCGGGCGTCCGCATCGAAGCGCACGGCAATCGCACTGTCCGCATCCAGCACCGCCCGACTGCCATCGGGCAGCCGCACGTGCTGCACCTGATGCGTGCTGCGATGATCGGACTGCAGGCGCAGCCACGCCTCCGGCCATGCCACCAGCATCGCCAGCATTGCCGCCACAGCCATCGCCCAGCGCAGTCGATGCGGCCCACGCCGTCCGCTGGCCCCGGCGGCCTGTGGGCGCGGCCCGACACTGCGCCACAACGCGCGCTCGTGTTCGAAGGCCCTGCGGTGCCCCGGCTGTTGCAGCCAGTGCTCGAACGCCTGCATGCGTGCATCGCTGATGTCACCCGAGGCCAGCCACGCGATCCAGTCCCGGGCCTGTTCGGCCAGGGCATCGTCATTGGCGGCGGGCTGCATGTTCGGCGGGCTCATCGGCTGGCGGACAGGCGCATTCAAGCGCAAGCGGGGGAACTGGACCGCATCCACGGTCCAGTGATCAAGACGTCTGCGCGAAGGCCAGCCCCAAGCCGGCGCGCTCATCGACCGCTGCGCGCCCAGGCCAGGCGCTGCAGCGCGGAGCGCACATGATTCTCGACGGTGGTCACCGACACCCCCAGGCGGCGTGCGATCTCGGCCTGGGTGAGGCCCTGCAGGCGGTTGAGCCGGAAGATGGTGCGGGTCGGCTCCGGCAGGTGGCCCGCCGCATCGAGCACCCGCTGCAGCTCATCCTGTGCCATGGCCTGCTCCTCGGTGGAGATCACCTCGTCGCCCCCCCACAGGTAGCGGTCGGCCAGCAGCCGGTTGCGGCGGCTCGATTCGCGGCCGTGGTCAGTGGCAAGGTTGGCGGCCAGCCGATACAGATAGGCCCGCGGATTGTCGATCGCCTGGCTGTCATCGACCCCTCGCGCCTTGAACCACACCGCCTGGATCACGTCCTCGGCGCCGTTGTCGCCCCCGAGGATGCGCTGCACCCGGCGCAGCAGCGCGGGCCGCTCGCGGATCAGCAGCTCAGTGAGGGAGGCAGCATTGGAGGACATGCGCGGAGCCGGGACGACAGACGGGAGGCACCGCGCATGCTACTCCGGTAATGCGAATAAGTCACATTCTTGTCTATGCCGGGACTACAGGCAATCAACCAGTGCGTCGTAGGTATTGGCTTTCGTGCCGGGCAGCGGCGCGTGCAACGCATCGAACCCGTCCCCCGTTTCCCACACCTGCAACAGGGTTTCCAGGCGTGTTCCTGTTGCCAGCGGCAGCACGCAGGCATAGCGTCCGCGGTTGACCGTGATCAGGCCGCTGGGCTTTACCCTGGTGTTGCTACCGGCGAAGGTCCATACACACTGGACAACCACCCCCGTGGCCTGTTCCACGGAACAGCGCAGGCGCATGGCCCACAGATTGATGTACTCGCCCTCGCAGAAGGTATCGCCACATACCTCATCGAAGCCACGCACCAGTTGCCGCTCGGCAGCAAGGAAACGCTCGTTGCCGCCCCCCGGGCCGGCGTAATCCCGCGCATCGACGAACGCAGGCGCAGCCTGCGCGACACCGGCGCACGGCAGGCTGACAGACAGCACGCCACACAACAGCCAGCATCTACGGAAGCTCCCCATCAGCCCACCCTCCCCTGCGTGCGCAGGCATTCAGGCAAGCCATCGAAGATGCCGTGGTCAAGCCCAGGCAAAGGCGCGGTCAGGCCGCCCGGCGCTTCCAGGGAGGCGTAGAACGCGTCGACGGGCACCCCGGGCTGCATTTCGACCGGACAGACCCAGCTCCCGTTGTCGATCCGCACGTGTCCCGTGTCGGGCTCAACCTCCAGCTCGCTGGCGGCCACCACCCAGACACAGCGCTGCACGGTGCCGCGGTGGGCGAGCACGGCGCAGCGGAACTCCATCACCCGGTAGTTGCTGTAATCACCTTCACACAAGGTGTCGGCACACCATGCGGCGAATTCGCCGGCCACCGCGTCCTCCAGCGCAAAGGCCCGGTCCCATCCGGCTTCGTCGGAGGGATAGTCGATCAGGTTGACATGCGCCCCGCGCGCAAGCGCAGGCAACGGCGCCAGCAGCAACAAGGCGCAACAGCCCAAGCGGTTCCAGTTCATGGCAAGTCTCCTTGGCAAGGACGTCCAGCCTGCCGCGGGGACCGGGTGGAACCCATCGGGAAACCCCGCCCCATTCGCTCCGCCAGGGGCGGGCGCGCAGGTCGGTCCAGCCCTACCCTGCACAGCGCCCGGCAAAGGCATAAAATGGTGAGCTATCCGTCTATATCCCCACCTGGAGCACACCATGGGCCTGGAACTCGTCTCGCCCGGCAAGAACCCGCCGGAAGAAATCAACGTCATCATCGAGATCCCGAAGGACTCGGAACCGGTGAAGTACGAAGTGGACAAGGAAACCGGCGCGATCTTCGTCGACCGCATCCTGTCCACCCCGATGCGCTATCCGTGCAACTACGGCTACGTGCCGAGCACCCTGTGTGGCGACGGCGATCCGGCCGACGTGCTGGTGGTGCTGCCGCTGCCGCTGGTGCCGGGCTCGGTCGTGCGCTGCCGTCCGGTCGGCGTGCTGAAGATGAGCGATGAGGCAGGCAGCGACGAGAAGATCCTGGCCGTGCCGGTCTCGAAGATCTTCAGCGGCTACGCCCACGTCGAAGACATCGCCCAGGTCTCGAGCCACTGGCTGGAGCGCATTGGCCACTTCTTCGAGCATTACAAGGACCTGGAGAAGGGCAAGTGGGTCAAGCTGGACGGTTGGGGTGGCGCCGCTGAGGCCAAGCAGATCCTGATCGAGGCGCACCAGCGCCATCTCGACAGCAAGGCCTGAGCCTGAACCGCATCGCTCCGGCGATACCCTGCCGGAGCGATGCGGGTCACGTTTCATGACGACGGCACATCACTCTTGCTGCCGTATTAGGTAAATTGCGTCACTTCACACGTCATCGACATCCATCGTCGAGACAGCCAGGGGAACGTGTCGTGCGTATTCTGCTTGTTGGGGATGCAGCCAGCCTGCCGGCTGAGCTGACCGAATTCATTGCCGATCTTGGGGAAGACTGGCAGCCGCTGACCGCCGCCGATGGCCAGACCGCGATGACCGCGGTGGCCACGCAGGGCGTGGACGCGGTGATCGTCTGCCCGCAGTTGCCCGATCTCAATGCCACCACGCTGCTGGGCCAGATCCGGACACTGCGCCCGGAAACCATCCGCATCGCGCTGGTCGATGCACACCATGGCAACCGCCCGCCGCCGGCGCGCCTGATCGGTGTCGCCCACCGCTTCCTGCCGCTGCCGCTGGCGCCGGAAGTGCTGCTGGAGGCATTGACCAGCCTGGAAGAACTGCGCGAAGTGCTGGACAGCCCGCGCCTGCGCGATGCCATCGGCCGTATCGAGAAACTGCCATCGCCACCGCACCTGTACCTGAGCCTGACCCAGGCCCTGGAACATGACGACGATACCGACAGTGCCGATGTGGCCAAGCTGGTCGCCGCCGATCCGGCCATCGCGGCCAAGGTGCTGCAGCTGTCGAACTCGGCTTTCTTCAGCCAGGGCCGCACCATTGCCGACCTGCGCACTGCGGTCACCCGGCTGGGCCTGGCCACGCTGCGTGACCTGGTGCTGGCCAGCGAAGTGTTCTCCGCGCCGACGCTGTCGGCTGCCGAGCGCAACTCACTGCAGCAGCGCGCCCTGCTCGCCTCCCGGCTGGCCGCACGCCTGCTGCCCGAGTCCAGCGCCGAACTGGGGGCGACCGCCGCACTGCTGGCCGACATCGGCCTGCTGCTGCCCGGCGTGCGCAACGAGCGCAGCGAGCCCGCGCTGGCCGGCGATACCCGCCCAGGCCATGCCGAGGCCGGCGCCTACCTGCTGGGCCTGTGGGGCCTGCCGATGCCGATCATCGAAGCGGTGGCCTTCCACCTGCAGCCGCAGCGCGCCAACACCCGCAGCTTCTGGGTGACCGGCGCGGTGCACGTGGCCCTGGCGCTGGTCAATGGCGATCCAGTGGACGAGGACTACCTGCAGCGTGCAGGCGTGCTGAACAAACTTCCGCAATGGCGCGAGCACGCCAATGCACTGATGGGACTGACACCCACTGACGCCTGAGCGGCACGCGGGCGCCTGCCTCCGCCTCGCATGAGGGCGCGTCCAACGGACGCGCCCTTTTTCCTGTCTCAGCGCTGCGGACAGGCGTCCAGCACGCACAGACGCCATTGGCGCTCGCACAGGGCCGGGGCGTTGCCCTTGGCCAGGCACTCCAGCCGGAATTGCTCGCAGTACACACCGCCGCCGCAGACGATGATGTTCTGTGCGGACAGCGAGCCCACCAGCGTTGCATAGATCAGGACTGCGGCCGATACCTGGCGGAAAAGCGTGCGCTTCATATCCATCTCCCAGCGTCCGGTATTGGACGCGCCTACTGTGCTGAATGTGACAAGAGCAGACAGTGACTGCACTCACCTTCTCGACATGATCAGAGTTTCCTTACAGAAATGAAAAGGGCGGACCTTGCGGTCCGCCCTCCTCGTTCTGCTATCGCACTTCGATGGATCAGAAGCGCTGGGTGTACTTCATGTACAGGAAGCGACCCACGTCGAAGCCGCCGTAGTAGGCGAAGCTCGAGTTCGGCTGGGTGAACATGATCGGACCCTTATGGTCGAACACGTTGTTGGCGCCCAGCGCGATGGTGGCATCCCACGGTGCCTTCCAGCTGACCTGCAGGTCGTGGAAGGTGTTGGAGCCGGTCTTGCGCAGCGGCGACTTCTCACCGTTCTGGTAGCGGTCGGCGTCGTCGCACGGACGGTTGGCCACGCAGGCTTCGTTCATGCCCGAGTAGTAACGCGCGGTGTACGCCACGCCGAAGTCACCCTTCGACCAGGTCAGGCCCAGGTTCGAACGCACGCGGAACAGGCCCGGCTCACCCACACGGCCGATGGTGATGTTGTCACCGTCAGCGTTCTGGCCCTGCTCGTCGTACTTGGCCAGGTAGCTCGTCTGCCAGTCGATCGCGAACTGGCCGATGGCCAGCTCCGGCAGGCGGTACTTGATGCCCAGGTCGTAGCCCTGGGTTTCCATCTGGCCGAGGTTGGCCAGGCCGTAGGTCATGCCGTTGATGTGGCCATCGCCTGCACGGGTGTGTGCGGCGCAACGCGAAGCATCGCCCAACACGTAGCAGTCACGCAGGATGCGGTCGACGCTGTCAGCGATGATCATGTCGCTGATTTCGTACTTGTACCAGTCCAGCGAGATGTCCAGGCCCTGCACCCAGCGCGGGCTCCAGACCAGGCCGATGGTGGTGCTCTTGGAGGTTTCCGGGGTCAGGTTCGGGTTGGCACCCGAGATGAACTGGTCCGGCGTCGCACACGGGGTCGAGGTGCACGGAATCAGGCCCTGGCCCAGCTGGGTGTAACCGACCGGGACGCCCGCCGCCGAGCAGGCCGCGTTGCCGTTGACCGAACCCGGCGCGGTGATGCCGCACGGATCGGTGTACGACTCGAAGCTGCTGCTCAGGCCACCGTACAGGTTGTCGATCGTCGGAGCACGGAAGCCCTCAGCCCAGGTACCGCGAACCAGCAGCTCGTCCAGCGGACGCCAGGTGAAGCCGAACTTGGAATTCAGGGTGTCGCCGAAGTTGCTGTAATCCGAGTAACGGGTCGCAGCATTCAGGGTCAGTTCCTTGGCAAACGGCATGTCCGCCAGGACCGGCACGTTCAGTTCCAGGTAGACCTCGTCCAGCGAGTACTCACCCTGGGTGGTCTGCGCACCCAGGCCGGTGGACTGGCCCGACTGTGCGAAGGCGTCCGGCGAGAAGCGGCCTTCTTCCTTGCGGTGCTCGACGCCCACGGCGAAGCCCAGGTCACCGGCCGGCAGGGTCACGATCGAACCCGACAGGTTGGCGGTGAAGCTGGTGGTCTTGGTCAGACCGGTATCGGTGAAGTACGGGAACAGGAAGTCCTGGGTGGCCTGGTCGGCCAGCGACCCGGCACCGGCAACGCCGAACGGCAGCAGCGGGTTCCACGGACGGCAGCCGCTGGTGGCGAGCGGATCGGACATGCTGGTGCCGCAGCGGGCGACGCCATCAGCACCGATGAACGAAGCGCCCAGCGCCTGTTCCGATGCGATCAGGCTCATGTCGCCGTGACCACGCTTGGTGGTTTCGTTGCGGTTCCACAGCGCGCCGACGTCCCAGTCGAAGGTCTTGCCGGCGAAGTCGAAGAAGCCGCTGATGCTCGGGGCGAAGCGCAGGGTCTTGACCTGGCTTTCGGTGGTGCGCGGCACTTCCCACAGACGGCGGCGGAAGGTCAGGTCTTCACCGGTCGGGTTGAACGCGCTGTCGGACGACAGCGGGGTGCCGAAGGACGCCGACTGGTACGGATAGCCCGCGATCTGCTGGGTGGTGTTGCGCTCGTTGTAGAGCACGTCAGCGTTGAACGAGATCGCGTCGGTGAAGTCGTAATTGCCGTTGACGTACAGCGACTTACGCTCGATACCGGTCTGCACCATCATCTGCTCGTTGGCATTGACGGCGTCAGCAGAGGTTTCCAGACGGTAGTCGGCGCGGTTGGCCGGGTTGCCGCCATCACGCAGGGTGTACCAGCGCTGGTCGCTCGGGCCGACATAGCCCGGCTCGCCCTGCTTCAAGTTCGGGGTGACGCACGGGTCGCAGAAGCCACCCTTCTGGTTGATCGGGCTGGCGCCCGAACCCGGGTAGTTCGGGCCGGCGTTGCCGTCACGGCTGAACCAACGATCCTTCGCCCACACCGGATCCTGCTTGGAATACTCGGCGGACATGGTGACACCGCCGCGCTCGCCCATGCTGCCGAGGGTGAACGAATAGGTTTCGGTGTCGCCGTCGCCCTTGCCGTACTGACCGACATAGACGCTGGCTTCAGCGCCGTCGAAGCGCTTGCGGGTGATCACGTTGACCACGGCCGCGATGGCGTCCGAACCGTAGATGGCCGAGGCGCCATCCTTCAGGATCTCAATGCGCTCGATGGCCGCCATCGGGATCTGGCTCAGATCCTGGTAGCCGGCGGTGGTCGCGCCCAGGCGCTTGCCGTTCATCAGCACCAGGGTGCGCTGGGCGCCCAAGTTGCGGATGTCGACGTAGTAGCCGCCGACGTTTTCGCCCGAAGCCAGCGACTCCGAACGCGAAATGGCCGGGGAACCGGCCGAGGTCAGGTTCTGCAGGACGTCAGCAACCGAGGTGTAGCCCTGCTTTTCCAGGTTCTCACGGCTGAGGGTGACGATCGGCTGCTGGGTTTCAACGGCAGCGCCGCGGATGCGCGAGCCGGTGACCGAAATGCGGTCCAGGTCGGTGGTGCCCTTTGCTTCCTGGGCGGAAGCAAAGGCCGGCGCCAGCGCCAGCGCAATGCCGGCCGGCAGCAGGCCGAACCGCACTGCGGGATTACGAACGTTCATCTATCTCTCCAAGGTACGTGTTAGCAGCGTGTTAAAACACCCCAGCACGTTACGATTGCGTTGCAGCGCTGTATTTGCGCGAACCAACCGGAGACTTTGCGGATTGTGGCGGGAGCAAGCCGCCGTTCTCCCTGAAGCGCGATGCGGACTGGCCGTAGCGGGCGCGGAACGCACGCGCGAAGCTGCAGCAGTTGTCGAAACCGCTGGCGGCAGCGACCTCGCCCACCATCATGTCGGTGTCGCGCAGCAGATCAGCGGCGCGTTCGAGGCGCAGTCGTGCCGAAAGCGACTGCGGGCTTTCCTCGTACAGGCTCTGGAAGGTCTTGGACAGGTACCAGCTGGAGAAGTTGGTCAGCTCGGCCAGTTCGCCGATGCGCACCACCCGGTGGCTGTTGCCTTCCAGATAGAGGCGCGCGCGCTGCATGCGGCCGAACACCTGGCGCTTGCGGCTGCGCGAGCGGCCTGGGCAGCGCTGCACGTTGTCGGCCAGGCCACGCTGCAGGCCCGCGAGGTGCAGCAGCAGCGGGCGCAGGGCCTGCGCCGGCTGGCCGCTGGCCAGCGCATCGCGCCACAGGCGCAGCGCCACGCGGGCATCAGTACGGTTCATCCGGCCACGACCTGCATACAGGCCGCAGTCGGCCATCTCGGTCAGCACGCGAAGCGCTTCGATGTTCAGGTTCAGGCCGACGCACAACCCGTTGCGACCGGCCTGCACCAGCGGCCGCGATTCCTTCTCGAAGGCGATCCACTCGCCCTGGCGCAGGCGGAAGCGCCCTTCCTTGGCCTCGACCCACGAGCTGCCACGCACCTGCATCCAGACAGTGAAGCTGGAGCCGGCGGTCTGCAGGCTGCCCAGCCGGGCCACGCCCAGGCAGGTCGGTGCGACGTCGTCGAGCGACCGGTCCAGGGAAACAGTTTGGCCGCGATCGGCCAGCGAGAGTTGACGCATGGGGGCACCACGGATTTGCCTAGTACAGGACTCCGTTTTGCCAAATCAGGCGGCACCGCGTCAGGAAGGTCCGACGAGATCGCCACGAATTCGCGACGAGATCCCGACGAAGAAATTACGAAGGCCCATTTCCCTTGAACAACAACAACTTGGAGAATGCGGGGAACAGTGCAGGCGGGCGTTCAGGCAACCGCATCACGCCGATGTCAGCGCCATCGCTGACCGCCATCGCCACGAACAGGTCCTTTCCGTCGGCGCTGGCACTGAGCCCGTTGCCGGCGCTGAGCCGTTCTGCGTCCAGGCAGCGTTCCGCCTCCTCGCGGCCGGGCTGGATGCGCACGAAGGTGGTGCCACACGTGGTCGAGGTACCGAGGTAGCCGATGCCGCTGTTGCCGGTCACGGTCCAGGCCCGGTATCGCCAGCGGCTGGGCCGGTCATCGCTGATCTGCTGCACGCTGGCCGGGGACAACGCGGCATCCGCCGACCACAGGCCTCCGGCGGCCAAGCGGGTGAACAACACGCGGCCACTGCTCCGGTCAAAGCGCGCCTGCGACACCCCATCGATGCTGGCCAAGCGGCGCCAGGGCTGGACGCTGCGATCGAACAGGCTCAACCGCGTGCGCTGGTCGGCATCGCGCTCGACCACAAACAGCTGCTGCGGCGAGGCGCCATACAGTGCCTGCAACGGCTGTTCGGCCGGAACCGGCAAGGGTTGCAGGCGTTCATCGCGTGGCGCGATTTCATAGAGCACCGTGCGCCCATGCGCATCGCGGCCAACCACGAGCAACTGCCGGCTGTCGGCCGACCAGTCCGGCGCCTGCCGTGCCTCCGGCCGCAGCCCTTCGATGGGACGCAGCGAATCCGGTCGCTGCATGTCCGCCCACCACAGGGCGAAGCTGCCGGAACGATCGGAGGTGAAGACCAGCTGGCGGCCATCAGGCGCTGCCATCGGCTGCCCATCGCGGCCACTGGAGGCGAACAGGCGCTCGGGCGTGCCGCTGCCCTGCATCGGCACCTTGAACACGCCGAACTGCGCGCGCCGGTGGACGAACGCCAGCATGCCACCGCGTCGCGACACTGCTGGCCACTGCGCATCATCCAGGCCGGCATCGCGCAACGTGTGCCGCTCGACATCCAGGTAATAGAGCCGCGCCTCGCTGTCGACACGACGACCGAAGACGATGGTGCGGCCATCGTCCAGCCAGGCCCAGCCGCGCAGCTCTGCCGCTTCATCGGTCAACTGCTCGGGCGTACCGCCCGCGGCCGGCACCCGCCACAGATCACCCAGCTGCGGGTTGCGCACGAACACCAGCCATTGCCCATCAGGCGAATAACGCGGTGCGTAGTCGAAGTCATCCTGATCGACGCTGTAGGCCAGCGCGCGCCACTGGCCACTGGCCAGGTCCAGCACGCGGATGCCACGGTGCCCGTAGCGACCGACCATGCTGCCGAACACCAGGCCACGCCCATCCGGCGTCCAGTCGAAGCTGAGCAGCTCCGTGCCATCGCAGCGTGTGGCCTGGCGCAGCGCGCCACCAGTGGCGCTGGCGATCAGTACCTGGCATCCGCCGTCGGCGTAGAACCGCGCGAAGGCGATTTCGCGACCATCCGGCGACCAGTTCGGGAAGCGATCGACGGCACCGGCTGGTGGCGCCAGCAACTGGCGCGCCGGCGCGTTGCCGGAGGTCTGCAGCTTGATCGCGCCACCGCCGTTGCCATCCTCGTTGGCGCCCTCATAGGCCACCAGCGAACCGTCCGGTGACAGCGTGGGATAGGTTTCAAAGCCGCTGGTCGCGGTGATCAACCGATACGGCCGCTGCGGGCTGCCGATCACCCGCGTACCGTTCTCCACGGCAGCCTCCACCGGCGAACTGCCGGCCGGTGCACGGCGCAGCAGCAGCGTGGTCAACACCAGCAGCGTGGCCAGCATCAACACGCCCAGCGCCAGCAGCACGCGCCGACGGATATGGCGCCAGCGGCGGCGCGCTGCCTGTGGATGTGCAGGCAACACAGCAGTGGTCACCGGCTGCGCGGCCATGCCTTCGTCGTCGCGGACGCCTGCGGCCACGGGCTCGGCATCGTCCAGCACCTGCACCGGGACCAGAAGCCGATAGCCTGTCTTGGCGATGGTTTCGATGTAGGCCTGGCCGTTGTCGTCGTCGTTGCTGAACGCCTTGCGCAGCTGGGTGACGGCCTGGGTCAGCACATCGTTGGTCGGCAGCGTGTCCGGCCATACCTCGGCGAACAACTCGTCGCGGGTGACAACGCGGCCCGGCTGCCGCAGCAGCACGCGCAGCACGCCCAGCGCCTTCGGCGTCAGCCGGCGCGGGCGACGCGCGCCGACGACCTCGACTTCGCGCGAGGACAGAGTGACGGTGCACTCTCCTATCCGTATCCGATCGGATACCGGGGGCTGGATTTCGCTGCTGTTCATTTTCTGCTACACAGTAGAGACAGGTCCCGGGCAGTGTTTGCCTTCGATACCGCCCCGTCCTGGGAACAGCGAAAAGCCAGACTCCGCACAAAGCATCGGCGCATACCGCAAAAACAATCGAGCGCGCGAATACTAGCCTATGCAAGTTACCTCGCCTATCGCGTGGTCGACATCAGGCTCTCTCTCGCCGACGCATTCACATAATTTGCGACATCATTCGCGCCCTATCGGGCGCGAAATTTTTATCTGGCGTTCATTTTCACATGCGCCGCAACATGGTCAATCCGACCAGCCGCGAAACCACCAAAGCCACGTACATCACGCCGGAAAACTGCTCCAGCATGACCAGTGCGCGTGCCTGTGGATGCAACGGCACGACGTCACTCAAGCCGACGCCAGACAGCAAGCTGAAGCTGAGATAAAGCAGTTCCATCCAACTGCGCTGCGCGCCTCCGCCGGTGCCCTGGAAGCTGCCCGGGTACCACTGCTGGCATACCGCGAATGCGAACGCAAATGCCCATGCAAGCAAGGTGAATGTCGCGCCTGCGGCGAACAGTTCGTCGCGGGTGACCTTGTGGTCCTGGAGCATGTAGGCGATCAGCGCGCCGGCCGTGTAGAAGTACAGCAGGCTCTCCAGCAACTGCGCGGTGGTCAGCAATGCGCTGCGGTCGAGCAATGCACCGGCCAGCGAGAACACCACCGACGGGATGGCCAGCACCAGTGCCAGCCAGGTGCCCAGCGGGCTGCGCTGCACCACCCACAGCGCCAGGCCCAGTACCGCCATGCCGAACATGCCCAGCGCCGCGCGGCCGGCAGCGGTGTCATCCAGCGCGGGGTACAGCAGCACCGCGATCAACTGGGCACCCAGCAGCCAGGCCGAAGGATGACGGCGGGCGATGGCCAGCCAACGGGTGGTCATGGGAACAGGCATGGTGTCCTTTCCCCAGGGTGATGCGCGGAGCATAGCCGGGAGAGGCGTGATGAGCGGTGGTGCCGGCCGCTGGCCAGCACTCCTTCTGGTTCCGTGCACGACGCAATGCCGGCCAGTGGCCGGCACTAGCCGTTACTCATCACCCCTGGCGGTAGACCTCGGCCCCGCCAGCACGGAACTCCTGCGACTTCTCCTTCATGCCAGCCTCTGCGTAGTCGCGCACGTCCTGGGTGATCTTCATCGAACAGAAGTGCGGGCCGCACATCGAACAGAAGTGGGCCAGCTTGTGCGCGTCCTTCGGCAGCGTCTCGTCGTGGAATTCCTTGGCCTTTTCCGGATCCAGTCCGAGATGGAACTGGTCCTCCCAGCGGAACTCGAAACGCGCTTTGCTCAGCGCGTTGTCACGCACCTGCGCACCCGGGTGGCCCTTGGCGAGGTCGGCTGCATGCGCGGCAATGCGATAGGCCATGATGCCGTCGCGCACGTCCTGGCGATTGGGCAGGCCGAGATGCTCCTTCGGCGTCACGTAGCAGAGCATGGCCGTGCCAAACCAGCCGATCATCGCCGCGCCGATCGCGCTGGTGATGTGGTCGTAGCCCGGTGCGATATCGGTGGTCAACGGCCCCAGCGTATAGAACGGCGCCTCGCCGCACTCACGCAGCTGCTTGTCCATGTTCTCCTTGATCAGCTGCATCGGCACGTGGCCGGGGCCCTCGATCATGGTCTGCACGTCGTGCTTCCAGGCAATCTTCGTCAGCTCGCCCAGCGTTTCCAGCTCACCGAACTGCGCGGCGTCGTTGGCATCGGCGATGCAACCCGGGCGCAGGCCATCGCCCAGCGAGAAGGTCACGTCGTAGGCCTTCATGATTTCGCAGATCTCTTCGAAATGCGTGTAGAGGAAATTCTCCTTGTGATGCGCCAGGCACCACTTGGCCATGATCGAGCCCCCGCGGCTGACGATGCCGGTCACCCGCTTGGCGGTGAGCGGCACGTAGCGCAGCAGTACGCCGGCGTGGATGGTGAAGTAGTCCACGCCCTGCTCGGCCTGCTCGATCAGGGTGTCGCGGAAGATTTCCCAGGTCAGTGCCTCGGCGCGGCCATCAACCTTTTCCAGCGCCTGGTAGATCGGCACGGTACCAATGGCCACCGGCGAGTTGCGGATGATCCATTCACGGGTCTCATGGATGTGCTTGCCGGTGGACAGATCCATCACCGTGTCGCCGCCCCAACGGATCGCCCACACCAGCTTTTCCACTTCCTCGGCGATGCCGGAAGATACGGCGCTGTTGCCGATGTTGGCGTTGATCTTGGTGAGGAAGTTGCGGCCGATGATCATCGGCTCGCTTTCCGGATGGTTGATGTTGTTGGGCAGCACCGCGCGGCCGCGCGCGATTTCATCCCGCACGAACTCCGGGGTGATGATCTTCTGGATCGAGGCGCCGAACGCCTCGCCCGGATGCTGCTGCAGCAGGCCCGCATCGCGGATCGCTTCCAGCCGCTGGTTCTCGCGGATGGCAACGAACTCCATTTCCGGGGTGATGATGCCGCGGCGCGCGTAGTGCATCTGGGTGACGTTCGCGCCTGCCCGTGCACGACGCGGCAGGCTGCGCGCGGGGAAGCGCACGGCATCAAGCTTCGGGTCATGCTCGCGATCACGCCCGAACGACGAACTCAGGCCTTCGAGCTGCTCGGTATCGCCACGTTCCTCCACCCAGCCGCGACGCAGTGCCGGCAGGCCGGCGGACAGATCGATACGCACGCCCGGATCGGTGTAGGGGCCGGACGTGTCGTAGACCGTGACCGGTGCATTCTCTTCGCCGCCGAACAGCGTCGGGGTGCGGGTCAACGCGATCTCCCGCATCGGCACCTGCAGATCCGGGCGCGAACCGGGCACGTGGATCTTGCGTGAGCCGGGAATGGGCCGGGTCACGGATTCGGAGAGTTGCTGGGCCTGTTGCTGCAGGGCGGAGAGCTGTGCGTTCATCGGGCATCGTCCAGGAAGGTCAGGGACGAAGCGGCGGCGCACTGCGACCGCGCCCGGACGGTCCTTGGGCGGAGTCCGGGAATGGCTGCATTGCAAAGCTTCCCTACGCCGGTATGAGCCGGATCAGGTTCCAAGGGACTGTCTCAACCGTGGCCACATGGCCGCGGTACCCCCGCTTCTTGGCGTGCATTAGAGCATAGACCGCCCGCCTCCGGAGTTGCCCCCAATCGCCATTCGTTAACGGAATCATGACGTCGCGTTCAGTAACGTGCACGCGCATCGTGTCGCTGCGACCGGTGCTTCCCTTGCCGCCCCTGCGGCCCCTGCCCGGTTCCGCTGTATACCGCCGGCCCTTCGCTGCAAGCTCTGCTCGCTCCCCTCAATCCCTTGATCGGAGAAGCTCCTTCATGGTGTTTCGTGTTTCCATCGCACTGGTTCTGATGCTGGTGCTGCTTGCCGGTATTGCACCCGGCCCCTTCAATACCGTGGTGCAGAGCATCCTCGGCGAGCTCATCCGCGGCATCGGCTGGCTGTACCTGCTGGTCGTGTTCCTGGCCCTGGTATTCCTGATGTACCTGGCCTTCGGTCGCTTCGGCAACCTGCGCATCGGCGGCGAAGACGCCGAGCCGGAGTTCTCGCGGGCCAGCTGGATGTCGATGCTGTTCGCCGCCGGCATGGGCATCGGCCTGGTGTTCTGGGGCGCCGCCGAGCCCATTTCGCACTTCAGCAAGCCACCGGAAGGGCTTGCTCCGCAAAGCCTGGACGCGGCACGCGCCTCGATGCGCTATGCATTCTTCCACTGGGGCCTGCACCCGTGGGCCATCTACGCGCTGATCGGGCTGGCGATGGCCTGGTTCCAGTTCAACCGCAACGGCCGTGGCCTGGTCAGCGACATGCTGCAGCCGATCATCGGCCGCCACCATCGCGGCTGGATCGGTCGGGTGGTCAACATCGCTGCAGTGGTCGCCACCGCGATCGGTGTCGCGACGACGCTGGGCTTCGGCACCATCCAGATCGCCGCCGGCATCGAGCGCGTGTTCGGCGTGCAGGCTACCGTCCCAGTGCAGATGACCATCATTGCCGTCGCCTTCGTGCTGTATATGGCGTCCACCGCCAGTGGCGTGGAGCGGGGTGTGAAGTGGCTGTCCAATTTCAACCTGGCGTTGGCTGCCCTGCTGGCAGCCATCCTGCTCGTGCTGGGGCCGACCGGCTTCATCTTCGATACATTCACCACCACGCTGGGCTCCTACCTCAACCAGCTGGTGACAATGAGCCTGCGCATGTCACCGTTCTCGGGCAGCACCTGGGTGGCGGACTGGACAATCTTCTACTGGGCCTGGTGGATCTCGTGGGCACCGTTCGTGGGCTCATTCATCGCACGCATCTCGCGCGGCCGCAGCGTGCGCGAGTTCGTGATTGGCGTAGTGCTCGCGCCGACGCTGCTGGGCTTCTTCTGGTTCGCGGTGTTCGGCGGCACCGCGCTGTGGGCACAGATCTTCGGCCATGCCGACCTGGTGCAGGCGCTGGGCAATGGCTACGAGACGGTGCTGTTCACGCTGTTCGACAGCATGCCGCTGCCGCTGCTGCTGTCGTGCGTCGCACTGGTACTGCTGATGATCTTCTTCGTAACCTCGGCCGACTCGGCGGTACTGGTTCTGGCCAGCATGTCCACTGACGAAGCAGGCGATCCTCCGTTGAAGCGCAAGCTGGCCTGGGGCATCGCGGTGGCGTTGATCGCAGCGGCGTTGCTGCTGGCCGGTGGCCTGGATGCACTGCAGGGCATGATCACGATTGCGGCGTTGCCATTCGCGCTGCTGATGGTGCTGGTGATGGTGTCGCTGTACCGCGTGCTCGACCAGGAGTACACGCGTGAGCGACGGCAGGCGCAGCGCCAGCGGCACATGATCGATGCGTGGATCGCACGCGAGATGGCGGCGCAGGAGGAGACGCAGGCCGAGGCCGCACGCGCGCACGATCAGGATTGAGGGTGTTTTGCAGCCTGCGGCTGCACCGCTTTTTCAAGCAAGTGCAAGTGCAAGTGCAAGTGCAGAAGCCAAGGCGGCTCTGGGCTTCTGCTTGCTTGACGGGGAGGGGGCAGATGGCGGGACACGCCGCAAGTACGTCCCTGTAGGCTCGGCCACGGCATCCATGCCGTGGAC
>NZ_JBAWUK010000042.1:0-41879 GCF_037079935.1 Stenotrophomonas maltophilia group sp. Smal12
CCCCCCCCCCCCCCCCCCCCCCCCCCCCCCCCCCCCCCCCCCCCCCCCCCCCCCCCCCCCCCCCCCCCCCCCCCCCCCCCCCCCCACAATTTATAAAAAAAAAAATAATTATTATTTTTTTTTTTGTTTGTTGTGTTGTTTTTTTTTTTTTTTTTTATTATTTTTTTTTTTTTTTGGGGGGGGGGGGGGGCGGGGGGGGGCCCCCCACCGCCCCATTTACCCCTTCACGCACAACACCTGGCGCAGGGTGTGCACCACGTCGACCAGGTCCAGCTGCGCGGCCATCACATCGTCGATCGACTTGTACGCGGCCGGTGACTCGTCCAGCACGCCGCTGTCCTTGCGGCATTCCACATGCGCGGTGGCCTCGCGGTGCTGGGCCAGCGTGATCTGCTGGCGCGCGGCGCCACGGCTCATCACCCGGCCGGCACCGTGACTGCAGCTGTGGAAGCTGTCCGCGTTGCCCTTGCCACGCACGATGTAGCTGCGCGTGCCCATGCTGCCGGGAATGATGCCCAGCTCACCCTCGCGGGCACTGACGGCCCCCTTGCGCGTCACCAGCAGCTCCTGCCCGTGGTGCGTTTCCTTCTGCACGTAGTTGTGGTGGCAGTTCACTGCCATCGCCGCCAGCTGGAACTTCGGCAGCCGGTGGCGCATCTCGGCCAGCACGCGCGACATCATCGCCTCGCGGTTCTGCCGGGCGTAGTCCTGCGCCCACGACACGGCTTCGACGTAGTCATCGAACAGCGGCTCGCCTTCCATGAAGAACGCCAGGTCCTTGTCCGGCAGGTGGAAGCCGAGCACGCGCCGGGCCAGTTCCTCGCGCGCCTTCTCGATGAAGTAGGTACCGATCAGGTTGCCGGTGCCGCGCGACCCGCTGTGCAGCATCACCCACACCGTGTCGGTCTCGTCCAGGCACAGTTCGATGAAGTGGTTGCCATCACCCAGCGTCCCGAGCTGGCGGTCGAGCTTGTCGGTACGGATCCTGCGGTGCCTGTCCTTGATCTTCTCCAGGCCGGCGGCCAGCCCGGACTGCACCAGCCGGGTATGGATGCTGTCGGGCATGCGCTGATGCTCGCCGCCGCGCCCGTTGCCGACCGGGATGCTGCGCTCGATGCTGTTGCGCAGCTGCCGCAGGTCATCGGGCAGGTCGTTGGCGCGCAGCGTGGTGCGCACGGCCGCCATGCCGCAGCCGATGTCGACGCCGACTGCGGCCGGGATGATCGCACCGCGGGTCGGGATCACCGAGCCGACGGTCGCGCCCTTGCCCAGGTGCACGTCCGGCATCACCGCCACCCACGGCCCGACGAACGGGATCGCGGCGATGTTGCGCAGCTGCTCATGCGCCTGCGCTTCCAGTGGCACGCCGTTGACCCAGCCCTTGATCGGCGTGCTGCCCTCGGCATGCAGCCATTGATAATTGTGTTGAGTGTCCATGTCTTCGTGTATGTCCTTGATGGGCCGGCGGCGCGTCCCTGCGCCACCGCGACCCCCTACCTGATCGTCACCAGCTGCTTCAGCACGCCGTCCAGGCCGCCGAACACGGTGAGCGTGTCGATCTTCTCGGTGACCTTCTCCAGCGCCTCCAGCTCCTTCAAGCGCATCAGCACCGGGTTGTCCTCGATCAGCTTTGCGGTGTTGAGCTGCGAACGGGTGGCATTGGCCTCCTCGCGGCGGCGGATCACGCTGGCCTGGGCCTGCTTCTCGGCCAGCACCACGCCGTTGAGGATCTCCTTCATCTCGCCCGGCAGGATCACGTCCTTGATGCCCACGCCAAGCAGACGTACACCGTGGCCCTCGATCGCCGCCTGCACATGGGCGGCGATCTCACCGTCCAGTGCTGCCTTGTCGCCCAGCAGCTCGTCCAGGCTGCGCGCGGCAATCGCCTGGCGCAGGCCGAACTGCAGCTGCCGGTAGACAAACTCATCGGCATTGCTGAGCTTGCGGTGTGCCCGCACCGGGTCGACCACCTGCACGGTCGCGGCCAGGTTCACCCGCAGGGTCACCTTGTCGCGGCTGAGCAGCTCCTGGCCGGATACGTCCAGTGACCGTGCACGCAGTTCCACACGCTCCACCGACACGTTGCCGTTGAAGTTCCAGAACGCGTGCAGGCCGGCGTCCAGCGTCTGCCGCAGCGTGCCATCGATGAACAGCAGGCCCACCGACTCGCTCGGCACGCTGCTGATCACCGCCACACGCGGCAGCACGCCCAGCTGGCCCAGGCGCTGCTGCACGTCCGCCGGAATGCGCGGCTCGTCACCCAGCGCCATCACGCGCACCTGGGTGTCGACCGAACCGCGCCAGTACAGGCGACGGCTGCCCGGCGGCAGCACTTCATCGATGCGGCCATTGCGCAGCAACAGGCCAACTTCGCTGGCGCCGACGTTGGCCAGCACGAAGTGCGTCTCCAACTGCGCGCCCAGTGCTTCGATCAGGCTGTCCTGGTCGCTGCCGGTGTAGGCCGCGCCCTTCGATGCGGTGTGGATGTCCACCTGCGGGCGGCCGCCGAACGGCGACAGGCGGTGCACGCCCGGCAGCAGGATCTGCTGGAAACGACGGTTGCGATACACCAGGCCGCGCTCGCCGTCGCCGATCACGACCTTGATGGTCCAGAACATGGGAGTCTCTCCTTGTATGGCTCTGGTGGTTCGACCCGTTGCGGATGAATCACCATGACCCCGGTCGATCGGGTCGTGGCGAGGCCGCCTGCACACCACGTGCAGGCAGCGGAAGAGGGCGGCCATCGGCGGACGGTCCGCGCGCGGAGCCTTCGGTGCACCGGCAGTGCTGCCATCGTCGTTCCCGGCAGGCAGCACCGGGGCGGAACGTGGCTGGCAGTGACGGCGGGCCGAGGCCCGGCGTGCGGTCCGTTGCCTTCCACGCCCCCGCCCGAAGGCAGTGACCGTGGACGGCGACGATGGCCGCTGGGGCTTGCGCCCCGGGTGTTGCTTCAAGTCATGACGTGACAGGTCATGTGGTTGGAGTGGGAGTCGAACCCACGACAGACGGAATCAGGATCCGTTGCTCTACCCGACTGAGCTATCCAGTGGTGAACCGCGCGGAATCGAACCGCGTACCGGCGAACCGGCGCCTGCCTCCAGCAGGCGATCCAGGCGATGGCTTGTCCGCGACCTCCGGCATACGCCACGGCAACGCCGCGCGCACCAGCCCGTGGTGGAAACGGGACCGTTGGAGAATCGAGGGTGCAGGCCACCGACATTATCGGCGAGCGATAATGTTTGGCTGCGATGCAGATAATGTCCAGGCGTTGCCGTGCACGCGGAGAAAATCCTCCGGCGCGGCAGAAAACCCTGGATCAGTGAGCGGCGGGTTGCCGCGCGGGGTGCAGTTCTGGCATCGCGGGTCCTTGTGCCGACGCAAACGAAAACGCCCCCGGGACTTGCGTTCCGAGGGCGTCGTCAGGCCTCGGAGATCGGGGTGGCCGATCTCCGCAGGGCGGGTATCAGGCCGTTGTCAGCTGGTCTTCCTTGCCGAACGCGCGCGCCGGCCGGTCCATGCACAGGCATGGCAGCAGTTTGGCGATGGCGACGGAATGCGCGTTCAAGGGAAGTTTCCAGTGGGTGTTGAAACGAGGTGCGCACGATAAACCACGATTTAGTCGCGTGCAACTATTTTGTTGAATTATTTTCTTCGATGTACGTGTCATGCCGGCCAGCGGCCGGCACAACCGGGTCTCATGATTCGGCGCTGGCGGCATCCAGCTGCGCGACATCCTGCACGCTCAGCGATACGTTGGCTGCGGCCAGCAGGTCGTGCAGCTGTTCGACGCTGGTAGCGCTGACGATCGGCGCGGTGATCGACGGCCGCGCGATCTGCCAGGCCAGTGCGATCTGCGCAGCGCTGGCGCTGTGCTTGCTGGCTACGTCATCCAGCGCCTGCAGGATGCGCAGGCCGCGCGGGTTCAGATAGCGCTTCACCACCGTCTCGCCACGTGCCGGGCTCTTGGCTGCATCGGCCGGCGTGCGGTACTTGCCACTGAGGAAGCCACTGGCCAGCGCGTAGTAGCCGATCACGCCGATCTGCTCGCGCTGCACCTGCGGTTCCAGTTCCTTTTCGTAGCCGGCGCGGTCATACAGGTTGTACTCCGGCTGCAGGGTTTCGTAACGCGGCAACTTGTAGTCGGTGGACACCTTCAGCGCATCGGCCAGGCGTGTGGCGCTGTAGTTGGAAGCACCGATCGCACGCACCTTGCCGGCCTCGATCAGGCGGCCGAACGCGGCCAGCGTGGCTTCCAGCGGCGTCGACTCGTCATCCTCGTGGGCCTGGTACAGATCGATCACGTCGGTCTGCAGCCGGCGCAGCGAATCCTCGACCGCCGCATTGATGTTGTCCGGGGTCAGGCCGGGGCGTTCGGCCCACTTGGCCACCTTGGTCGCCAGCACCACCTTGTCGCGCTTGCCGCTGCGGGCGAACCACTTGCCGATCAGCGTTTCCGATTCCCCGCCCGAATTGCCCGGCACCCAGGCCGAGTAAACGTCGGCGGTGTCGACCAGGTTGAAGCCGGCATCGACGAAGGCATCAAGCAGGGCGAAGCTGGCCTTCTCATCGGCGCTCCAGCCGAACACGTTGCCACCGAAGGCGAGCGGACGTACATGCAGGCCGGAACGGCCCAGTTCGCGGGTTGCCGTCATGGGCACGGACTCCTTGGGGGAAGTGTTCCAGAATAGAACGCGATGTGTGACCGTGCTGCGGCGACGACCACAAAACAGTGTTCCGCGACGCGCACGCCGCTAACGTTTTGTGAACACCTGGGACGCTGCGACTGCTAGTCTCGCCGCATCTTCCGCTGGAGTCCTCCCGATGATGCCTGCTTCGTCCCTGCGTGGTTGCCGCCTGCTGCTTGCTTCGGCCCTGCTTGCTGCTGTTCCCGCGTTCGCCGCACCGGCCACGGTGGCACCGGCGAAGATCGAGGTCTTGCCGGCCATCGACGCGGCGGTAAAGGCGCCCACCCGCGATGCCAACAACGTCAAGCGCGATGGCTTCCGCCATCCGGCGCAGACGCTGTCGTTCTTCAAGGTAGCGCCGGAAAAGACCGTCATCGAGATCACCCCCGGCAACGGATGGTATTCGGAAATCCTGGCGCCGCTGCTGCATGACAAGGGCCACTACGTCGCTGCGGTGGTCGATCCGATGGCGGTGCCCGAAGGCCGTGGCCGTGACTACCAGCAGCGCAGCCGCGACAGCCTGGAAAAGAAGTACGCCGGTGCACCCGCGCAGTTCGGCAAGACCGCCGTGGTCGCCTACGATCCGGCCAAGCCGGTGTTCGGCCCGGCCAATTCAGCCGACGTGGTGCTGACCTTCCGCAACGTGCACAACTGGCGCAAGGCCGGCCAGGCGCAGGGCATGTTCCAGGGCTTCTTCAACGTGCTCAAGCCGGGTGGCGTGCTGGGCGTGGTCGAGCATCGCGCCAAGACCGACGTGGCCGACGACGATGACACCGGCTATGTCGGCCAGCAGCAGGTGATCGCGATGGCCGAGGCCGCCGGTTTCAAGCTGCATGCGCGCAGTGAGGTCAACGCCAACCCGCGCGACACCAAGGACCACCCCAACGGCGTGTGGACGCTGCCGCCGACCAACCAGCACGACAAGGCCGATGATGCGAAGTACCAGGCGATCGGCGAAAGCGACCGCATGACCCTGCGTTTCATCAAGCCGTAAGCCGGCACGCCCTGTTGCCAGCGCGGAGTGCCCCGTAGAGCCGAGCCGATGCTCGGCTCATTGCGCGCAGCGCGACGGAGTACAACAGCAGCCGAGCGCGGGCAATGCCGGCCGTTCTGACCGGCACCCTTCGGACCGTCGCACGCGACGTTGGCAGCGGCTCCTGCCGCTGCCTCCGGTTCTACAGTTGCCTGGGCGCGAGGCGTGGGACAATGCCCCACCCGCCGCCCGCCGTGCCTGCAATGCTGATCGCCTTCAACAAGCCCTTCAACGTGCTCTGCCAGTTCACCGACCGCAGCGTGCCGCCGCGGCCGACCCTGGCCGGATTCGGCCTGCCGCCGCGCGTGTATGCCGCCGGCCGCCTGGACCATGACAGCGAGGGCCTGCTGCTGCTGACCGACAACGGCACGCTGGCGCACAAGCTCACCGACCCCAGGCACAAGGCCGACAAGACCTACTGGGTGCAGGTGGAAGGCACGCCCAGTGACGAGCAGCTGCAACAGCTGCGCGACGGCGTGGTACTCAACGATGGGCCGACCCTGCCGGCGAAGATCGAGCGCCTCGATCCAGCACCGTTGCTGTGGACGCGCGATCCGCCGGTACGCTTCCGCAAGACCGTGCCGGACAGCTGGTTGGCGATCACGATCCGCGAAGGCCGCAACCGCCAGGTGCGGCGGATGACGGCGGCAGTGAACCTGCCAACGCTGCGGCTGGTGCGGGTGGCAATGGGGCCCTACCGGCTGGACGACCTGCAGCCGGGGCAGTGGCGGCAGATCGGTTGAAACAGAAAGGGCCGGATACCTCGCGGCATCCGGCCCTCATGGAGTGCCTTGGGGTCAGAGCCCTTCCCGTGGAAGGGATCCGATCCCGGCAGGCTCAGGCGTCGCTGCCGATATCGCTGTGCTCGTCCACGACGGTGTCGTTGCGGCGGTCACGCGCGCTGATGCGCTGCGCCTGCCCATTCACCACATGGCCATTGGCAGCCTTCTTCTTCTGCTGCTTGCGGTACAGCGCATAGCCGAGCAGGCCGACACCCACCGCAGCAGCGGCCACGGCCACGGCCGGATTGCGGCGCACGAACTTGGTGGCGACCTTGCCGCCGGTCTTCACTGCGCCGAGGGCGGCGCCGGTCTTGATCCAATCCGCGTTGCGCAGGCTGCCACCGGCGCTCTTCAGGCCATCGCCAGCGGTGTGGGCCAGCTCCAGGGCGCGCTCCAGAGCGCGGTCGGTGATTACGGTCAGCTTGCTCATGCGGGGGTCCTTTGCCTCGGGTCGAAGTCCAGTGTCGCGCGTTGCCCGTAAACGGTATGTCAGTCGGGGACGCACGTGGTGTGACTCTACCGCAGCCATTCAGGATCAGGCAGGGTCCCAAACCGGTAGCCGGCCGCTGGCCGGCAGTCCCGGAGCACCTTGTGGGAATGCATTGCCGGCCAGCGGCCGGCACTACCCGTCAGGTTCCACGCGGCTTGGCGCGGTGCGTGGCTGTCGCGGTCCACGGATCGTCCGGCCACGGATGGCGCGGGTAGCGCCCCTTCATTTCCTTTTTCACTTCGGCGTAGGTGCTTTCCCAGAAGTTGCGCAGGTCCTGGGTGACCTGCAGCGGGCGGCCGCCGGGGGAGAGCAGGTGCAGGGTCAGCGGCACGCGGCCATCGGCGATGCGCGGCGTGTCGGCCAGGCCGAACAGTTCCTGCAGCTTCACCGCCAGTACTGGCGGCAGCGGGTCACCACTCTCGCTGTCCAGCGCATAGGTGATCGGCCGCTCCAGCCCGGACGGCACGGTGATGCGGGTCGGCGCATTGCGCTCGACCAGCTGCCGTTGTGACCATTCCAGCGGCGACTTCAGTGCCTCACCGAAGCTGGATTCGTCCAGCGCATCCAGACGGCTCTTGCCGGCAAACGCGGGTTGCAGCCACTGCGCACGGTTGGCCAGCAGCGCCGCGTCGCTGCAGTCGGGCAGGTCCAGCTCCGGCATCCAGCGCCGCAGTGACTCGACCCGCGCCTGCCACTGGCGCAGGCCCTCGGTCCACGGCAGCGCCTGCAGACCGAGCTCGGCCACCGCGTCGGTCAGTGCCTGCGCGGCGTGCTGCGGATCGACCCGGCCGGCCGAGCGGCTGTCCAGCACGATGCGGTCGAAACGGGTCTCGCGCAGTGCCACCAGGGCGCGTCGCTCGCTGTCCCAGCGCACTACGTCTTCGGTGACGAAGCGATCCGGCCACGCCTTGCGCAGCCGATCCTCGTCTACCGGCGCGGCGCGCAGCAGCAGTGCATCGCGCGCCTCGAAGCGCAGTTCGCTGGCCACCAGCCACGGCTCACCGCGCAGGTCGCTCAGCTCGTGCAGGCGCGCGCTGCGGCCATTGGCCAGCAGGTAGCGCAGAGGATCGCTGGGATGCTGGAAGCCAATCCGGTCAGGGAAGGCATGAGCGAGCAGGTCGCCCAGCTCATGGGCCTCGATGCTGGCCGGCGGCGTGGCTTCGCAGCGCAGGCGGCGACGCCACTGCTTGGCGGCGGCATCGATCGCGGCCAGCCCGCTGCGGTTGGCATCGCCCGGTGTGCGGCCATTGCGGAACGCGGCCAGTGCGCGCCAGCGGGCCGCCAGCGCGTCGCCGCCCTGGCGCAACGGGTCGCGCGCCTCCAGCAGCGCGGCCAGGTCGGCAGCCAGCGCCTGGGCGCGGGCATCGGGCGCTGCCAGCAGCATCGCCGCCATCCGTGGATGCGTGCCCAGCGCCAGCACACGCCGGCCCAGTTCGGTGATCGCGCCACTGCTGGACAGGGCGCCGAGCCGCTGCAGCAGTTCGCGCGCGGCACCCATCGGGCCGGCCGGTGGCGGATCGAGGAAGCGCAGATCGCTGCTGCCCCAGGCCGCCAGCTCCAGTGCCAGTCCGGCCAGTTCCACCTGGTCGATCTCGGCGCGGCGCTGCGGTTCCAGCCGCTGCGACTGTGGCCACAGCCGCCAGGCCACGCCCTCGGCGACGCGGCCGGCGCGGCCCGCGCGCTGGTCGGCCGATGCCTGCGCGATGGCCACCACGTCCAGCCGGGTGAAACCACTGTTGGGGTCGTAGCGCGGTTCGCGTGCCTGGCCGCTGTCGATCACCACGCGCACGCCGGGCAACGTCACCGACGACTCGGCGACGTTGGTCGCCAGCACCACGCGCCGGCGGCCATCGCTGGCCACCTGAAGTACGCGCGCCTGTTGTTCCACCGGCAGTTCACCGTGCAGCGCCAGGACCTCGACATCGCCATTGAGCGATTCCTGCAGGCCCGCCTGCACCCGCGCGATCTCGCGCTGGCCGGGCAGGAACACCAGCAGGTCACCGGGGTGCTGGGCCAGGGCCTGCTGCACCGCGCGGCGCACCTGCAGTTCCAGCGCCTCATCGCGGCGCGCCGGGAAATGGCTGATCGCCACCGGGTAGCTGCGGCCCTCGCTGCTCAGCCGCGGCGCATCGAGAAAACGTGCCAGCCGCTCGCCGTCCAGCGTGGCCGACATCACCACCAGGCGCAGGTCATCGCGCAGCTGCGCCTGCACATCCAGCGCCAGCGCCAGGCCGAGGTCGCCGCTGAGATGGCGCTCGTGGAATTCGTCGAACAGGATCGCACCGACCTCTTCCAGCATCGGGTCGTCCTGCAGCACGCGGGTCAGGATGCCTTCGGTGACGACCTCGATGCGCGTGCGCGCCGAAACCTTGTTTTCGAAGCGGATGCGGTAGCCGACCGTGCCACCGACCTCCTCGCCCAGCTGCCGCGCCATGAACAGCGCGGCGCTGCGGGCTGCGACCCGCCGTGGTTCCAGCAGGATGATCTTGCGGCCCTGCAGCCACGGTGCGTCGAGCAGTGCCAGTGGCACCTGGGTGGTCTTGCCGGCACCGGGCGGGGCCTCCAGCACCAGTCGCTGATGCGCGGCCAGATGTTGCTGGATCTGCGGCAGCAGCGGGGAAATCGGGAAGAGCGGGGCGTTCATGTGCAAAGGATAAGGGGGCACGGCGGGCGCAGGTACAATGCGCGGGCACTTTTCCCCCGCGATGACCATGCACCTGATCGATATCGGCGCCAACCTGACCCACGACTCCTTCGACCGCGACCGCGATGCCGTGCTGGACCGCGCGCGCCAGGCCGGCGTGGTGCAGATGGTCATCACCGGCGCCAGCCGCGAGCACTCGCCGCTGGCGTTGCAGCTGGCCCAGCAGCACCCCGGCTTCCTGTACGCCACCGCCGGCGTGCACCCGCACCACGCGGTGGAATACACCGAGGAATGCGATGCCGAGATGCGCGCGCTGCACGCGCATCCGGAAGTGGTGGCGGTGGGGGAGTGCGGGCTGGACTACTTCCGTGACTTCTCGCCGCGCCCGGCCCAGCACCGCGCGTTCGAGCGCCAGCTGCAGCTGGCGGCAGACAACGGCAAGCCACTGTTCCTGCACCAGCGTGATGCGCATGCCGACTTCATGGCACAGATGAAGAACTTCGAAGGTCGCATCGGTCCGGCGGTGGTGCATTGCTTCACCGGCGAACGCGGTGAGCTGTTCGATTACCTGGACCAGGATTGGTACATCGGCATCACCGGCTGGCTGTGCGACGAGCGCCGTGGCGCGCACCTGCGCGAACTGGTGAAGAACATCCCGGCCAACCGCCTGATGATCGAGACCGACGCGCCGTACCTGCTGCCGCGCACGCTGAAGCCGATGCCGAAGGACCGGCGCAACGAGCCGATGTTCCTGTCGCACATCGTGGAAGAGCTGGCACGTGACCGTGGCGAGGACGTTGCGGTGACCGCGGCCAATGCCACGGCGGCCGCCCGCGCGTTCTTCCGCCTGCCCGACGCGGGTTGATCCGTAGAGCCGAGCCCATGCTCGGCTTATCGCGCGCAGCGCGAAAGACGCAAAGAGCAGCCGAGCATGGGCTCGGCTCTACAAAGCGCTGTCCGGTAGCGCCGGGCCATGCCCGGCGAGCGAAGCGGCAAGGTCCGTCAGGCCTTCACGGTAACTCGGGAAGCGCGGCTGCCACCCCAGCGCTTCACGCGTGCCACGGCTGTCGATGCGCTTGTTGCTCTCGTAGAAGCGCCGCAGCGTCGGGCTCAGTACCGGGTCATCCCAGGCCACGGCGGGCGGCAGCGCAAACCCGCCCAGCTTCGCGGCGAAGGCCAGCACATCCTGCGGCGGCGCCGGTTCGTCGTCGCTGGGCAGGTAGAGACCCTGCCGGGCCGGGCGCCGCATTGCGGCGATGATGACGGTTGCCAGGTCATCCACGTGCAGTCGGTTGAACACCTGGCCCGGGCGAACCACGTGGCGCGCACGCCCCTGCGCCAACTGCACCAGCGCATTGCGACCCGGCCCGTACAGGCCGGGCAGGCGGAATACCGCCGAGGCGATGCCGCGTTGTCCGGCCAGTGCGCGCCACTGGGCTTCCGCGAGCAGGCGCTGCACGCCAGCCGCTTCAGTGGCGTCGGCCGCGCTGCGCTCGTCGATCCAACCGCCGGCGCGGTCGGCATACACCGAGGTCGACGACAGATAGCCGACCCAGCGCAATGCCGGGCTGGCCTGCAGCGCGGGCAGCAGCAGGCGCAGTGCCGGGTCGCCCTCCGCGTCGGGCGGCACGCTGCACAGCACGGCATCGGCCTGCGCGATCACATCGAGCAGGGCAGGCGACGGTGGCGTGTCGGCGTGCAGCTGATGCCGTGGCAGGCCATCGTCCGGCGCGAACGAGGGATCGCGCACCGTGCCGGCCACGCCTATGCCGTGCGCCTGCAGCTGCGCGGCCAGCACGCGTCCGCTCCAGCCCAGCCCGAGAATCAGTACCCGCGCGGGCAATGGGCTGGCCTGCAAGGCGGGACTCACGCGACCCGCAGTGCCTGGTAGGCCTGCAGACTGCTGTAGGCAACCTGCAGCAGCAGGGCTTCCTGATCAGCCCTGCGCGCACGCACCAGCATGTCGCCAACAATCTGTTCGGCCTCCACCTGCTGGCCGGCCTCCAGATCACGCAGCATCGAGGCCTTCAACGCCGAGCCGGCCTGGGTCAGCGTGCCGCGCGCAGTGTCCTGCGCTGCCTCCGGAACCGGTTCACCGGCGGCTTCGGCGACGGCCAGGCACTCGTCGTAAAGGCCACGTACGATCGCCTCGCCATCATCGGTGGCGACGATGGTGCCGATATCCGCACGCAGCAGGCAGGTGGCTGCGGCCAGCGCGGTCAGGAAGGTGTACTTGATCCACTGTTCCTGGCCGATACGTTCGCTGGCAAGGTGATCAAGGTTGGCCTTCGCGCAGACCGCAGCCAAGGCGCGCACGCGCGCGGAGATCGCGCCGCCGTCGCGCTCGCCGAAGGTGAGCTTGGCCGGCTTGCCCAGATGCAGCACCGCGCCATCGGGCGCCTTGGTGGCGCTGATGAAGCACAGGCCGCCGAGCACCGCGTCGCGGCCAAAGCGCATATCCAGTGCGTTGTAGTGGTGCAGGCCGTTGAGGATCGGCAGCACGGTGGTGTTCGCTCCGACTGCCGGGGCGATGGCATCGATCGAACTGTCCAGGTCGTAGGCCTTGCAGCTGAGGATGACCAGATCGAAGGGCTTCTGCGCGGCCAGTGCGGGCAGTGCATCAGCAGTGACGTGCTGAACCGGGAAACGCGCATCACCCAGTGGGCTGCGGATGACCAGGCCATCATGGTCCAGCTGCGCGGCGCGCGCGGGGCGCACGAGGAAGGTCACGTCCACGCCGGCCTGGGCCAGGCGGCCACCGAAGTAACCGCCGGTACCGCCGGCGCCGAGGATCAGGATGCGCATTGCACGTTCACCGTTTTCTGGGGGGGAATCAGAACTGCGATTGTGCCGGAGATTGCAGGCAAAAAAGAGCCGAGCATAGGCTCGGCTCTACAGACTGCTGCATCCACGCATGGCGTGGATCTGGTGTTGCCGGCCAGCGGCCGGCACTACCACGCAGGTCTCAGCTGCGCATGCCCACACCACGGCGCAGCAGCCACAGGGCCAGCGCCGTCAGCACCACCACGAAACCGATCATCAGGCCGTAGGCCACCGGCAGCGGCACATCGCTGCTACCCAGCAGGCCATAGCGGAACGCGTTGACCATGTAGAAGATCGGGTTCGCGTGCGTGGCCGCTTCGGCCCAGCCCGGCAGCAGCTTCACCGAATAGAACACGCCACCCAGGTAGGTCAGCGGGGTCAGGATGAAGGTCGGCACGATCGCCACGTCATCGAACTTCTTCGCATACACCGCATTGATGAATCCGGCCAGCGAGAAGATCGTCGCGCCGAGGATCACCGTGGTCAGCATCACGATCGGATGCGGGATTCGCACCGGGGTGAAGAACATCGCGATGATCAGCACGATCACGCCGACCATCAGGCCGCGCAGCACGGCACCGGCCACGTAGCCCCAAAGGATCACCCAGTTCGGCATCGGGCTGACCAGCAGTTCTTCGACGTGGCGGCCGAACTTGGCACCGAAGAACGAGGAACTGATGTTGCCGTAGCTGTTCTGGATCACGCTCATCATCACCAGGCCCGGCACGATGAACTGCATGTAGGTGTAGCCGCCCATGTCACCCACGCGCGACCCGATCAGGTTGCCGAAGATCAGGAAGTACAGGGTCATGGTGATCGCCGGCGGCACCAGGGTCTGGCCCCAGATGCGCATGATGCGGGCGACTTCGCGGCGCACGATGGTCATCAGCGCGATGCGGTTGCGCTGGCCGTCGGTCAGCTCGGTGGTGCTCATGCAGGCTTCTCCATGTTGCCGGTGAGGCGCACGAACAGCTCCTCCAGGCGGTTGCTCTTGGTACGCATCGAACGCACGCGGATACCCGCCTCGTTCAGCGTGGCGAACACGCGGTTGAGGTCCATCGCGCGTGGCATGTCGATGTCCAGCGTGTGCGGATCCGGCGCGGTCAGCGTCGCGCCCTCGATCACCGGCAGCTGCGCCGGCAGGTCACCGTCGATGTCCAGCAGGAAGCCTTCCACGTCCAGCTTGGCCAGCAGGGTGCGCATCGGCCCCTGCTCGACGATCTGGCCATGGTTGATGATCGCCAGGTGGCGGCACAGGTACTCGGCCTCTTCCAGGTAGTGGGTGGTGAGGATGATCGTGGTGCCGGCACCGTTGATCTCCTTCAGCACGCACCACATGTCGCGGCGGATCTCGATGTCCACGCCGGCGGTGGGTTCGTCCAGGATCAGCAGCCGCGGGCGGGTCATCATCGCGCGGGCGATCATCAGCCGGCGCTTCATGCCGCCGGACAGCGTGCGGCTCATCACCTGCGCCTTTTCCCACAGGTGCGCGCGCTTCAGTTCTTCTTCGGCGCGCTGCTCGGCTTCCTCGCGCGGCACGCCGTAGAAACCGGCGTAGTTCACCAGGATGTCGAAGGGCTTTTCGAACAGGTTGAAATTGATTTCCTGCGGCACCAGGCCGATCAGGCGCATGGTGGCGCTGCGGTTCCGCACCAGGTCGCTGCCGAACACTTCCACCTGGCCCTCGCTGAGGTTGACCAGGGAGCTGATGATGCCGATCAGGGTCGACTTGCCCGCCCCGTTGGGGCCGAGCAGGGCGAAGAAGTCGCCCGGGGCCACTTCCAGGGAAACGCCCTTCAGGGCCTGGGTGCCGTTGTCATAGGTCTTGCGCAGGTCGCGCACGCGCAGGGCGGGCGCCGTATCGTTCTGGGATGCCAAGCTCGAAGCCTTCGCGCCCATGGGCTGGCGCTGGAGAGGGGCGGGGAGGGGCTATTATAGAAGACCCCGAGGGCTTGCCCCGGCTACACACTGTCCCGAAAAGTCGTGCCTGTTCAATTCCCCCTCAAGCTGGTCGGCTGCCGCATGCTGGCCCCGACCGTCGGCCATTACCAGTTCGTGCGTGACGATGGGCAGCCGCTGGATTTCCAGCCCGGCCAGTTCATCCAGGTCCATTTCAGCTACGCCGACGGCACCGAAACCAAGCGCAGCTACTCGCTGGCGACCATCCACGACCATGCGCTGGGCCCGGGCGAGGCGGTGGACATCGCGGTCAGTTTCGTGCCCGGCGGCGCCGCCACGGCCCTGTTCGAGGCGCTGGAGCAGGGCAGCCAGATCAGTGCGTCCGGCCCCTATGGCCGGTTCTGCCTGAATCCCGGTGACCACAACGCCCGTTACCTGCTGATCGCCACCGGTACCGGTGTTACCCCGTACCGCTCCATGCTGCCGCTGCTGGAGAAGGCCATGGCCGAACGCGGCGTGCAGATCGTGCTGCTGCAGGGCGCGCGCAGCCCGGGCGAGCTGCTGTACAGCGAAGATTTCTACAGCTTCGCCGAAAAGCACGCGAACTTCCGCTATGTTCCGTGCCTGTCGCGTGAACTCCCGGCTGATCCGCACCCGGACGTACAGCACGGCTACGTGCAGCAGGCGCTGGCCGGCTTCACGCCGGACCCGGCCACCGACATCGCCTACCTGTGCGGCAACCCGGACATGGTCGATGCCTGCGCCGAGCTGCTGAAGGCCGCCGGCCTGGGCAACCCGCAGATCCGCCGCGAGAAGTACGTCAGCAGCAAGTAGGCGGGGCGTGCCGGCCGCTGGCCGGCAACCCCGCGAACCGGAGGCGGCACCCTGCCGCCCCCGGTGCCTGCCTCAGTACGCGACCCAGGCATCACGCCAGGCATAGCCGGTGCCCGGGCGATAGGCACCGGCATTGATGTTGCACCACGCGCCTTCCGGGAACGGGCGGCAGGCGTACAGCTTGCCGTCGGTGCCCTTCACCACGGTCTCGCCCGGCGTGTAGCTGCCGAGGCCGGCCGGATACACGAAGTCGAAATCGCCACCCGGCGGGTCGACCGGATCAACCGGGCCCGGCACTTGGGTTTCCAGCTGGAAGCGATTGCCCGGCTTCAGGTACACGCGGTTTTCGGTGGCCGAGGCGACCGGCGTGATCACGCCGTTCTTCATCACACCGACGCGGGCGTGCTGCGCACTGGCATTGACCTTGCGGGCCAGCGCCAGCGGCCACTGTGCGGGAGCGGTCTGGCCGGCCGCCAGCGTGGTCTCCACGCGCTCCAGGTCATTGCCGTTGGCATTGAACACACGCAGGGTCACGGTGCTGTCCACGTCCAGTGCACCGTTGGCGGTCACAGCGCCGGCATCCTGCCACTGCGGCGGCGGAACCACGCCATCGCCGCCTTCGAAGCGCACGTCCATGCAGGTATAGAACGCCTCCTGCGAATCCGAGCGCTGCCAGGTGTTGTAGATGATGTGCTGGCCACTGCGCTTGGGCAGCGGGCAGTCCAGCTTGTAGACACCGCCTTCGGACAGCGGCGTGTTGCCCAGCGTGCAGAATTCCTGCAGGTCGGCCCAACGCAGCGGGCTGCCCGGCTGCCAGCCATCGCGGGTGACGTAGAACTTCCATTCGTGGGTGGCGTGCGGCGCCGGCGCGCGGAACTCGAAGGTGTAACGGCCACGGGCGTCGGCGCGGATCGGCGTGGTCGGCCAGTCCGTGCGGTTCAGGTCGAGCCCGCGGTACTTGGGAATGCTGGCACTGCACAGTTCGCCGTCGCGCACCAGTTCGCGATGGTTGCCATTGGCATTGCCGTGGGCAATCGCGCTCCAGTCGTAGAACGGCTGCGAACCACCGATGGCCTTGGCGGCGGCGCAGGCCGGGTTGGTCGGGTTTTCCGGATTGCCCTCGTGGCACTGCTTCACGCGGCTGAGCGGCTTGGTCATGGTGCCGTGAGCGAAGGCGCTGCCGGACAGGGCCAGGCCGGCAACGACGGACAGTGCGAGGACTGCCCGATGGGACAGGTGCATGCAGAGACTCCTTTGCGAGGTATGGGAAACCCCACGGAGTCTTCACATGCAGACACGCCGGCAACATCGGACAAGTTTGATTTCAGTGGCTGTCGTGCCTGATCTGCAGCACGCTGCTCAAAGCACTGCGGCCCGGGCAGAAGGCGGCGCGATGCGCACCGCCTTCTACAACGGGTCAGTAGGGCACCCAAGCATCGCGCCATGCACTGCCCACACCGGGGCGATATGCCTCGGCATTGACGTTGCACCACGCACCTTCCGGGAACGGGCGGCAGGCGTACAGCTTGCCGTCGGCACCCTTCACCACGGTCTGGCCGGGGATGTAGCTGCCGATGCCCGCAGGGTACACGTGGTCGAAATCACCGCCCGGTGACGGCGTGCCCGCGTCCGGCACCTGGGTGTCGAGCTGGAAGCGGTTGCCGTCCTTCAGGTACACCCGGTTGTCGGTGGCCGAGGCGGCCGGCGTGATCACGCCGTTGCTGAGCACGCCCACGCGTGCGTGCTGCGCACTGGCGTTGACCTTGCGTGCCAGCACCAGCGGCCACTGTGCGGCGGCAGTCTGGCCGCTGGTCAGCGTGGCTTCCACGCGTTCGACATCATTGCCGTTGGCATTGAACACGCGCAGCGCCAACGTGGTGCCGACCGGCAGCTCGCCGCGCGCGGTGACCGGGCCGGCATCCTGCCACTGCGTTGCCGGTGCCGTTCCGCCGCCGCCCTGGAAGCGCACATCCATGCAGGTATAGAACGCCTCGGTCGAATCCGAGCGCTGCCAGGTGTTGTAGATCACATGCTGGCCGCTGCGCTGCGGCAACGTGCATTGCAGCTTGTAGGTGCCATCGGCCGACAGCGGTGTATTGCCCAGCGTGCAGAACTCCTGCAGGTCGGCCCAGCGCAGCGGGCTGCCCGGCTGCCAGCCTTCGCGGGTGACGAAGAAGCGCCAGTCACGGGTGGCGTGCGGTGCGGTCGCCTTGAACACGAAGGTGAACCTGCCATTGGCATCGGGCTGGATCGGCGTGGTCTGCCAGTCACTGCGGTTCACATCCAGCCCGCGGAAGGTCGGGTTGTTGCCGCTGCACAGCTTGCCGTCGGGTACCACGGCCTGGTGGTTGCCATTGGCATTGGCCTGGTTGATGCCGTTCCAGTCGTAGAACGCCTGCGAACCGCCGATGGCCTTGGCGGCGGCACAGGCCGGGTTGGTCGGGTTCTCGGGGTTGCCCTGGAAACAGGCGTAGACGCGGCTGACCGGCGTGGTCATGGTGCCGTGGGCGAACGCGTTGCCGGCCAGGCACAGGCCCGCAGCCACGAACGAGGTGGCCAGCAACAGCGGTGTGGATCGGAATGACATGGCGCATCCTTGTGGTCGTCGAAAGGGAACGGTGACCGCAGGCGCTGCGCTGCGCGGCGGACTTCCGGCGGCACCACGGCGAGTATCGAGTCGCGATGCAGGCGACGGAACCATCGAAGTGCCGATCCGTGACTGCGCATGTGAAGCCCTTCCCGCAGGCTTCACGCAGGACTGAACGGATGCGCTGTATGTCACGTGATCGGCGTGGCATCGATCACGTCATGGAGACCACGCTACGCGGTCCCGGTACCCACCCGATCTGCCTGGCACGAGAAACAGCCATGCGCCGCGTTGTGCAGCTGGACGAACGCCACCGACGGGTCGGCAAACAGTGCATCCAGATGGTCGGCCACCTCGGTGCCCGCACAGACCTGGGCACCGCACATCAGCGCGGCGTGGTCATAGGCACGCATCGAAATCATCCGGCGCTGCACATACGGGGGCACCTCGCCCGGCGTCAGCACGCAACGGGTCACGCCGCGCTGCACGAAGATCGGGCCGGCGGCGCGGTACGGCGAATGCAGCGGCAGGTGGACGTGGGACAGCAGGAGCAGCTCGCTGCCAGGCGCGGGATCGCTCAGGCTGATCCGGCAGGGATGTCCGCCGTTGGCGCCGGCCCAGCGACGCTGGATGCCGAGCGCGGCGAGCGCGCTGTCGCTCATCTCGAACAGGTGCAGGAAGGGGCGATGGTCGATGCCACCGAGGTACCACGTGTGCATGGGCGTCTCCTGGGTCTGCGGCGGATTCTGCGCGTGCGCCGGCGGCCGTGCTCGCCGTTTTCAGACCCCGCATCGCCGTCGGGCCGGGGCACTGGCCCATGGGGCGCTGCGGTCCGCCGCCGATGCCGCCCTGTGCCGGCCGAGGCCGAGGGGCGGGACTGCCTGGTCTGCGCGCCGTCGGCGGCGGATTTGTCATTGCCCATCGCCGTCGGCGCGCTGCCCGTGTAAGTTGGGTCACATCTTCCGCGGCAGCCCGTCGTGGTCGACAGGAACGTCCTCCAGGGGAAACGAGCACGATGCAAAGACACCACCTCGCGCTGGCCGGGATGCTGGCCAGCCTGATGCTTGCCGGGTGCAGCCAGCCGCCGCCGGCCGACGCCGGAAGCGCCAGCGATGCACCCAGCCGCCGCTTCGGCACGATCGACTTCCAGCCCTGCACGCTGTCTACCGAAGGCGCCAGCGCCAACGTGGAGGCGCAGTGCGCCACCCTGCAGGTGCCGGAGGACCGGGCCCAGCCCGGCGGTCGCCGGATCGGCCTGCGTATCGCCTGGCTGGAATCGGGCAGCAGCGGCGCCAGCCAGCCGGACCCGGTGTTCTTCCTGGCCGGCGGCCCCGGCCAGGCGGCCAGCGAGGTGGCGGTCATCGTCGACACTGCACTGCGCCAGGTGCGCAAACAGCGCGACGTGTTCCTGATCGACCAGCGCGGCACCGGCGGCTCCAACCCCCTCAGCTGCCTGGGCGCGGACGGCAAGCCGCTGCAGGTGGACGAGGATGCCGCGCCTTCCGAGGCAGCGTTGCGCGACTACGCCCAGCGCTGCGCCGCATCGCTGCAGGGGCGTGCCGATGCGCGCTTCTACACCACCACCGAGGCGATCGCCGATCTGGATGCGGTGCGTGCGGCGCTCGGTGTGGACCAGCTCAACCTGGTTGGCGGCTCCTACGGTACCCGCGTGGCCCAGCGCTATGCCGGGGCCTACCCGCAGCACACCCGCAGCATCGTCATCGATGGCGTGGTACCGAACGAGCTGGTGGTCGGTGGCGACTTCGCAACCACCTTCGAGGATGCGATCGCCCTGCAGTCGGCGCAGTGCCGCAAGGATGCCGCGTGCAGCAAGCGTTTCCCGACCGATACCCGCGCGCAGCTGCGCAGCGTGGTCGACTCCCTGCGCCGTGCACCGGTCTCGGTCGAGTATCGCGACCCGGGCACCAACGCACCCCGGCAGGATGTCCTGACGCCGGACAGCGTGGTCGGCCTTGCCTTCGCCTTCTCCTACGTGCCGCAGTATTCCTCGCTGCTGCCACTGGTGCTGGATGAAGCCGCACAGGGGCGCTATGCCCCGTTGGCATCGCTGGCGCGCGGCGCGAACCGCAGCATGGATTTCCAGATCAACCGCGGCATGCAATGGTCGGTGATCTGCAGCGAGGATGCGCCGCGCTACCACGCGCCGGCCGAAGATCCCGAACGCCTGTTCGGCAACGAGGTCGCCAGCGCGTTCTTCGCGGCCTGCCCGGTGTGGCCGCACCGTCCGGCGCCAGCAACCGATGCCGTGCCGCTGCGCAGCGACGTGCCGGCACTGCTGCTGTCCGGTGAGCTGGACCCGGTGACGCCGCCGCGCTACGCCGCACAGGTGCTCAAGGGCCTGCCCAACGGCCGTGCGCTGGTCGCCCGTGGCCAGGGCCATGGCACGTTGACCGCCGGCTGCATGCCGCGGCTGCTCGGACAGTTCATCGACAAGACCGATGCCAAGGCGCTGGATGCCGGCTGCCTGGACACGCTGAGCTACGTGCCGGCGTTCACCTCGTTCAACGGATGGGAACCATGATCGTCGCCGACAACCTGCACAAGGCCTTCGATACCCGCACGGGCCGCATCCAGGCGGTCGCCAACGTCGGCTTCCGCGCCGGGGATGGGCAGATCACCGGCCTGCTCGGCCCCAATGGTGCCGGCAAGACCACCACCATGCGCATGCTGTACACGCTGATGACGCCCGACCAGGGCAGCATCACTGTCGATGGCATCGATGCCGCCCTCAATCCGGTGGAGGTGCGCCGCCACCTGGGCGTGCTGCCCGATGCGCGTGGCGTCTACAAGCGCCTGACCGCGCGCGAGAACATCGCCTACTTCGGCGAACTGCATGGCCTGTCTGCCGAGCGCATCCGCGAACGCATCGAGGTGCTGTCGCACGCGCTGGACATGGGGGACATCCTCGACCGGCAGACCGATGGTTTCTCGCAGGGCCAGCGCACCAAGACCGCGATTGCCCGCGCGCTGGTGCACGACCCGCGCAACGTCATCCTCGACGAACCGACCAACGGCCTGGATGTGATGACCACGCGCGCGCTGCGCCGCTTCCTGCTGGGCCTGCGCGAAGAGGGGCGCTGCGTGATCCTGTCCAGCCACATCATGCAGGAGGTGGGCGCGTTGTGTGACCACATCGTGATCATCGCCAAGGGCACGGTGATGGCTGCCGGCAGCGCCGACGAGCTGCGTGCGCAGGCCGGCGAAGCCAATCTTGAGGACGCGTTCGTGAAACTGATCGGCAGCGAAGAGGGCCTGCACGCATGAGTATGATGTCGACCCTGATGACGGTGATGCGCAAGGAACTGCGCGACCTGTCGCGTGACCGCCGCACGCTGCTGCTGACCCTGGTGTTCGGGCCGCTGCTGTACCCGGTGCTGCTGCTGGGCATGGGCAAGCTGGCCGAGAGCCGGGTACGCACCCAGATCGAAGAGCCGTTGCAGATCCCGACCATCGGCGCCGGGAACGCGCCGAACCTGGTGCGCTTCCTCGCCGCACAGGGCCTCAATGCCGCACCGGCACCGAAGGACCTGGCCGAGGCCATCCGCACCCAGGACATCGATGTGGCGCTGCGCATCAGCGATGATTTCGGCAAGGACTGGGCCGAGGGCAAGCCGGCGCTGGTGGAGGTGATCAAGGACAGCACGCGTCGTGCGGCTGAAGTACCCAGTGCTCGCCTGGAGGCGGCGCTGGCCACCTACAATGGCCAGGTCGGTGCACTGCGCCTGATGGCGCGTGGCATCGACGCACAGGTGGCACGCCCGCTGGACGTGGCGCGCCAGGACCTGGCCAGTGCCGAGGCCAAGCGCGGCATGATCCTGTCGATGCTGCTGCCGGTATTGCTGACGCTGACCTCGTTCATCGGTGGTGCCTACCTGGTGATGGACGCCACCGCCGGCGAGCGCGAGCGGCAGTCGCTGGAACCCCTGCTGGCCACGCCGGGCTCGCGCAGCGCGATCGTCAGCGGCAAGATCGCCGCCGCCTGCGTGGTCGGTTTCGTGTCGCTGCTGCTGACCCTGGTCGCGTTCAAGGTGAGCGCGCAGATCGCACCCGGCAACATCGGCCGCCAGTTCAACATGAACGTCGGCTCGATGCTGCAGATGCTGCTGGTGATGTTGCCGATGCTGCTGATCGGCACCTCGCTGCTGACCTTCCTGTCGGCCGCGGCCAAGAGCATGAAGGAAGCGCAGAGCCACATGACCTGGCTGATGCTGCTGCCGATGCTGCCCGGCTACGCACTGGTGGCCTATCCGCTGAAGAGCGAGCTGTGGCAGTACGCCGTGCCGTTCCTGTCGCAGAACCAGATGCTGCTGAAAGTGATCCGCCACGAGATCATCACCCCGGCGGTCTGGGCGATCTACCTCGGCGCCAGCCTCGGCCTGGCCGCCGTGCTGTGGTTCGCGGCGGTGCGTCGTTACCACAACGAACGCCTGGCGATCTCTGGTTGACCAAAAAGGGGACGGAGGGGATTAAGTCGTTTCTGCCTCTCCCGTCCCCTGCTTGCGCGGGCGCCCTCGTCTGCGCATCACCACGGGGCGTCCCAGCGTCTGTTCCACCATCCGCAGGAATGCAGCGTCCCCCATTGGGCTTTGCCTGGCACTGTGGTTGCGGATCGCAGGTACGTCGGCGGATGCATTCACGTCGCGCAGGAACTCGGCATACAACGACGCCCTTTTCCGAGCGGTCGCTGCCAGTGCTTTGAACGCAGGATGCGGTGTCAGCATCGGATCATCGCGTCGTTGAAGGTTGCCGTGCACGCTGGACCACGGATGATCTTCGGCGCTGACCGCAATTCCGGCACGAACCGGATTGCGTTCGATGTAGCGGTATACGCTGAGAAGATAGGCATCGCTGTCGATCATCGAGGAATGGAAGCGACCCTACCACAGCGGCCCACTGCGTCCGTGCCGCTGGTTGAACGCCTGCACGTAGTTGTTGCCCTGCATGCGCATTGCGCCCGCCAGTCCCTGCTGTGTGGACGGCGTGGCGAGCAGATGGATGTGGTTGCCCATCAGGACATAGGCATGCAGTGCGACGTGGTGCTTGAGGAATGCGCTGTGCAACAGATGCAGGAACAGTTGGCGGTCGACGTCGTCGATGAAGATCGCGCCCTTGTTCACGCCGCGCTGGATCACGTGATAGGCCTGGCCTGCCAGCATCAGGCGTGCTTGTCGGGGCATGGGATCTGGAGACTGGACGGGGTTTCAGCCTGTCATTGCGGCCGCGAAGCCGGACATCAGGCAACGCCGCGAAGCCGCGTCGGATGAGTCAGAAGCGACTTAATCCCCTCCGTCCCCTTTTGCGTCTTTTGCGTACCGCGCAGGCGTCACCCCCATCTCGCGCTTGAACACGGTGATGAACGCGCTCGGGGTGTCGTAGCCCATCGACAGCGCAACGCTGATCACCGGCTCGCCGGCCAGCAGGCGTGGCAGCGACAGCAACACGCGCAGGCGCTGCCGCCAATGGCCCAGGGTCATGCCTGTTTCGGCCTGCCACCGGCGGGCGAGGCTGCGGCCGGACAGTCCGTTGGCGGCTGCCCACGCTTCGACGCTGCGAAGGTCGTCCGGCGACCGTGCCAGCGCCGCCGCGATCCGCCGCAACCGTCGATCCTGCGGTTGTGGCAAGGCAAGCGGCAAAGGCGTGCTGGCGGCGATCTCATCGGTGATCACGCCGGCCAGGCGTGCCTGCGCGGCGTCCAGCGCCTGATGTGGCCAACTCAGTGCGCGCATCATCGCCGCCTGCAACAGCACGTTCGGCTGGAAAATGCGCGGCACGGCGGGCAGCTCCAGACAGGCTTCGGCGTTGAAGTACAGGCTCCAGCCATCGAATGCCTCTGCCCCTACCAGGGCGTGGGGCAGCAAGGGCGGTATCCAGGCAACGTGCCCCGCCGGCAGCAACCAGTGCAGATCGCCGGCCTCGATCCGCAGCAGGCCGTGGTGGGCACCCAGCACTTGGCCGCGCACGTGCTGGTGGCGTGCGGTGCGGCGCCGTCCCGGCACCCGCAGCTGCGAGGCCAGGATGAGGGGACCGTCTTCGGCGTTCGCCAAAGCGGGGTCAATCAACGCGGGTGATGTCTGATCTGCCATATCCATTGGCAGTTATACGGCAGAAGTGCCGCTGGCTGGGCGGCACACTGGGCTCCCGATCCCACAGGAGCATCACCCATGCAGCCACACGACATCCTTCCCGACCATCAGAACGAGGTGCAGGTGAACGGCCTCACCGTGCGCAAGGGCAGCGTCGGCGCCTTCCTCGCCAGCGTCCGTGACTGGCAGGACCCCGCCAGCGATGACGCCACCCGCGCCACCGCCGAAGCCGACCTGCGTGCGCTGCTGCCGGGCCTGCATGCGCTGGGCCTGTTCCAGGTGTTGGCCGCGCGTGATCCGGCACTGCAACGCCTGATCGACAGCCTCTCCTGAAACGAACACGGCCCGGACATGCCGGGCCGTGTGGTCATTGCGGGGCGGAAACGACTTAATCCCCTCCGTCCCCTTTTCGTGGTCAGCTGCCGCCCGGGGCGAACACCAGGGTGCGGCGGGTGGTGACCGGTGCGCTGACCGGCTCGAAGCGCCAGCGCTTGACCGCGTTCATGGCCTCGCGATCGAAGACGCGCGACGGTGTTGCGCGCAGCACACGGGCGTTGGTCACCGAACCGTCGGTGCCGACGGTGATCTCCACCAGCACCTCGCCGGAGGTGCCTGCACGCAGCGCCTCGGACGGATAGCGCGGCGCCGGTGTGCTGACCGGGCGCAGGTTGGGCGCCGCAGCGGCCGCCGGAGCTGCAGCCTGGCGTGCGGCGCTGGCCTGCTGGGCGGCAGCCTGCTGCTGCTTCTGCTCGGCTTCGCGGCGGGCCGCAGCCTGGCGCTCGGCTTCCTGGCGCTCGTTGTCCCGGCGGGCAGCGTCCTGTTGGGCAGCGATCTGCTTGGCTGCGTCGGCTTCCTTGGCACGCTGCTCGGCCAGGCGCTGCTGTTCGGTCTGCTGCTTGCTGCGGTCCTCGGCGTCCTTCTTCGCCTTCTCGGCTTCGGCCTCGGTGCGCTTGGCCGCGTTCTGCACGCCCTTGGCCAGGCCGTCCTTCAGGCGCGGCAACGCCGGCGCAGAGGCGTCCACCTTCTCGATCAGTGCCACCAGGCGCTGCGCTTCGGTGTAGTCCTCGCGGCCCAGGTGCTGTTCGGCGGCAATCAGGGTGTAGGGCAGCAGGTCGGTCAGCGCGCTCTTCACCGAGGCGTCGTCCGGCGTCTTGTCGCGCAGGGCGAGGTAGTACTCGATGGCGTTGTCGCCGGCCGGCGCGTACATGCGGTTCTCGCGCAGGGCCTGGCTGGCCGACTCACGCAGCTGCTCGGTGCCCATCGACTGCACCTTGGCGGCAACCACCGGTGCGGCCGGTGCAGCGGCGGTGGGTGCGGCGGCCGGGGCCGGTGCGGCAGTTTCCTCCTTGCCCGAGCAGGCAGCCAGTGCCAGTGCCAGGGCAACCGGCAGCCACCGGCGCGCGGCGGTGATCGTTGAGACGTGCGACATCCTGCTCCCCTCTAGAAGACGACGTGACGTAAATCATTGATATGCATGGCCGGGACCTGCGGTCCGGGCGCGGCAGGGTGACGTTTCCCGACGCCACCGCCGGCAACGGCGAGGGTGCAATCTAGCATCCCGGCCGCCGCCGCGTACAAGAGCAGTGGCCGGGATGGGCAATGGCGGCCGTGCCGTTGCCGGCGCCGACCTCAGTGGTCGTGCGCCTTGTCGTGCGACTTGCTGTGGCCGTTGGACATCAGCTTGTCGGTCCAGGCGATGCCGATCGCCGACAGGATGAACACGCAGTGGATGATGGTCTGCCACAGCACGCCTTCCTGAGTCAGCATCGAGCAGCGGGCGACACCGATGTTGGCGGCGGCCACGCTCATCTGCTCCGGCGTGCACAGCGGGATGCCATTCAGTGCGCCACTGGCGATGAAGGTCTTCAGCAGGTGGATCGAGGAGATGCCGATGATCGCCATCGCCAGCTTCACCTTCAGCACGCTGGCGTTGACGTGGCTCAGCCATTCCGGCTGGTCCGGGTGGCCTTCCAGGCGCAGGCGCGAGACGAAGGTCTCGTAGCCGCCGACGATCACCATCACCAGCAGGTTGGAGATCATCACCACGTCGATCAGGCCCAGCACGATCAGCATGATCTGCTGCTCGCCCATCGACACCGAATGCGAGATCAGGTGCCACAGTTCCTTGCCGAACAGGAACACGTAGACGCACTGCGCCACGATCAGGCCCAGGTACAGCGGCAGCTGCAGCCAGCGCGAGGCGAAGATCAGCGTGGACAACGGGGAGAGCGGCGGGCGGTTTGCACTCATGCGGGGGATGCTGCGTTTCGGGGGAGAGGCGAGGTTACCGGCCCGCCATGACGGTGCCAACCCAACTCACGCACTAGACTTCAGGTTCCTTTCCGCACCCCGAGCCGACGCCATGATCGACCTGTATTACTGGCCCACCCCGAACGGCCATAAAGTGACCCTGCTGTTGGAGGAAACCGGCCTGGAATACCGCATCCACCCGGTCAACATCGGCTCGGGTGACCAGTTCAAGCCGGAATTCCTCGCCATTTCGCCCAACAACAAGATGCCGGCCATCGTCGACCACGCCCCGGCCGACGGCGGCGCCCCGCAGAGCGTGTTCGAGTCCGGTGCGATCCTGCTGTACCTGGCCGAGAAGACCGGCCGCTTCCTGCCCAGCGATCCGCGCGGCCGCGTCACCACACTGGAATGGCTGTTCTGGCAGATGGCGGGCCTGGGCCCGATGAGCGGCCAGATGGGGCATTTCAATGTGTATGCTCCGGAAAAGATCCCGTATGCGATCGAGCGCTATGACAACGAAGTGCGCCGCCTGCACGGGGTGATGGACAAGCGCCTGGCCCAGCACGCCTTCCTGGCCGGCGACGCGTACACCATCGCCGACATGGCCAGCTACCCGTGGGTCGGCGCCTACGACACGCTGCCGGTGGACTTCGCCGCGTTCCCCAACCTCAAGCGCTGGCACGAGGCCATCGCCGCGCGCCCGGCCACCCAGCGCGCCTATGCGCTGCGCCAGCAGGTGAACCCGAACGCCGGCAAGCCGCTCAGCGACGAAGAACGCAAGCACCTGTTCGGCCAGCGCTGACCCCGGCATCTGAAGGTGGGTGCCGACCGTTGGTCGGCACTCGTCCGCACCGCTTATGGGCAGAAGGTCATGCTGCCTTCCCGCACGGGCTTGGTTAGGATGAGGGACGACCGTCCCGCGCCCCGCGTGGAGGCGGACCTGCCGTTTGCCGGGATCCTCCATGCGCCATCTGTTCGCTTCGCTCGCCCTCATGCTCGCCACCAGTACCGCCGCCCACGCCGAAAAGCTGACCCTGGAAGCCATCACCGGCCCGCTGCCGCTGTCCGGCCCGACCCTGATGAAGCCCAAGGTGGCGCCGGACGGTTCGCAGGTCAGCTTCCTGCGCGGCAAGGACAGCGACCGCAACCAGCTGGACCTGTGGACCTACGACATCGGCAGCGGCCAGACCCGCCTGCTGGTTGATTCCAAGGTGGTGCTGCCCGGCACCGAGACCCTCAGCGATGAGGAAAAGGCCCGACGCGAGCGCCAGCGCATCGCCGCGATGACCGGCATCGTCGATTACCAGTGGTCGCCGGACGCGCAACGACTGCTGTTCCCGTTGGGCGGCGAACTCTACCTGTACGACCTCAAGCAGCAGGGCCAGGCGGCCGTGCGCCAGCTGACCCACGGTGAAGGCTTCGCCACCGACGCCAAGCTGTCGCCCAAGGGCGGTTTCGTCAGCTTCATCCGCGGCCGCAACCTGTGGGTGATCGATCTGGCCAGTGGCAAGCAGCTGCAGCTGACCCGCGACGGCAGCACCACCATCGGCAACGGCGTGGCCGAGTTCGTCGCCGACGAGGAAATGGATCGCCATACCGGTTACTGGTGGGCGCCGGATGATTCGGCCATCGCCTTCGCCCGCATCGACGAGGCGCCGGTGCCGGTGCAGAAGCGCTACGAGGTCTACGCCGACCGCACCGATGTGATCGAACAGCGTTACCCGGCCGCCGGCGACGCCAACGTGCGCGTGCAGCTGGGCGTGATCGCACCGGCCGCCGATGCGCAGCCGCGCTGGATCGACCTGGGCAAGGAACAGGACATCTACCTGGCCCGCGTCGATTGGCGCGATGCGCAGCACCTGAGTTTCCAGCGCCAGTCGCGTGACCAGAAGCAGCTGGACCTGGTCGAAGTGGCGCTCGACTCCAACCGCCAGCGCGTGCTCGCCCACGAGACCAGCCCGACCTGGGTGCCGCTGCACAACAGCCTGCGCTTCCTTGAAGATGGCAGCGTGCTGTGGTCGTCCGAGCGCACCGGCTTCCAGCACCTGTACCGCATCGACAGCAAGGGCAAGGCCACTGCGCTGACCCATGGCAACTGGCCGGTGGACGAACTGCTGGCGGTCGATGAGAAGGCCGGCAAGGCCTACTTCCGTGCTGGCATCGAGACCTCGCGCGAAAGCCAGATCTACGCGCTGTCGCTGCAGGGCGGTGAGCCGCAGCGCCTGTCGAAGGCGCCGGGCATGCACAGCGCCAGCTTCGCCCGCAATGCCAGCGTCTACGTGGACAGCTGGTCCAACAGCACCACGCCGCCGCAGATCGAACTGTTCCGCGCCAACGGCGAGAAGATCGCCACGCTGGTCGAGAACGACCTGGCCGATCCCAGGCACCCGTATGCGCGCTACCGCGATGCGCAGCGCCCGGTCGAGTTCGGCACGTTGATGGCTGCCGACGGCAAGACCCCGTTGAACTACAGCCTGATCAAGCCGGCCGGCTTCGATCCGTCCAAGCGCTACCCGGTGGCGGTGTACGTCTACGGCGGCCCGGCCAGCCAGACCATCACTGACAGCTGGCCCGGCCGTGGCGACCATCTGTTCAACCAGTACCTGGCCCAGCAGGGCTACGTGGTGTTCTCGCTGGACAACCGCGGCACCCCGCGCCGCGGCCGCGACTTCGGTGGTGCGCTGTACGGGAAGCAGGGCACGGTGGAAGTGACCGACCAGCTGCGCGGCGTGGCCTGGCTGAAGCAGCAGCCGTGGGTGGACCCGGCGCGCATCGGCGTGCAGGGCTGGTCCAACGGCGGTTACATGACCCTGATGCTGCTGGCCAAGGCATCGAACCAGTACGCCTGTGGCGTGGCCGGCGCACCGGTCACCGATTGGGGCCTGTATGACAGCCACTACACCGAACGCTACATGGACCTGCCGGCGCGCAACGAAGCGGGGTACCGCGAAGCGCGCGTGCTGACCCATATCGACGGCCTGCGTTCGCCGTTGCTGCTGATCCACGGCATGGCCGATGACAACGTGCTGTTCACCAACTCGACCAGCCTGATGAGCGCGCTGCAGAAGCGCGGGCAGCCGTTCGAGCTGATGACCTATCCGGGTGCCAAGCATGGCCTGTCCGGCGCCGATGCCCTGCATCGCTACCGTGTGGCCGAAGCCTTCCTGGGACGCTGCCTGAAGCCCTGATGCACAAACGGGAAGGAGCCCGCCGATGACACTGCCGCCGCCGATTCCCACCCATGGCGCGAAGCCTGCCGGCTGGTGGTCCCGTCACTGGCGCTGGGCGATGCCGCTGGCCGTGCTGCTGGTGTTGGCCGGTGCCGGTGGCGTGGTGGCTTGGAGCGTGCTGCGCTGGAGCGAGGCGGCACGCGAAAGCCCACCGATGCGCGAGGCGATGCGCCGCGCCGGATGCAGCATCGAACTGGTGGAAGCCTTCGGCGAGCCGCTGCGTGCCGAATCGATGCCGCTGGGCAGCATGCAGACCGCGATCAATGGCCAGCGCGACGTCGGCCTGACCGTGGCCCTGGAAGGCCCGCGCGCGCACGGCCGGCTGTTCGTGAAGGGCACCCGCAGCGACGACGTCTGGGACTATCCGGTGATGTATGTGCTGGGCGAGAACAAGCAGACCTTCGACCTGACCGCGCTGGATGATGACGAGGCCGCGCAGGAATGCGAGCTGCAGGCCTGCCGCGAACGCGGCGAATGCCCGCTGGCCGCGGCGTTGTGACCTCCGGCCGATTGTCGCCACAGCGCTGAGCGCGTAGGGTGCGGGCAACCCTGTCCTGGAGTGCACCATGAAGCCGATCGCGTTGGCCGTTGCCCTGGCCCTGACTGCCGCCCCGCTGATGTCCGCACCGCCGGCGCTGGCGGCACCCGCCACCAAGGCCGCTACTCCGGCCAGCCCGGCCTGGGTGGCCCGCAGCAACGCATTGGCGCAGATCCTGCTCGATGCGCAGGGCCCGTTCCAGCCGGAAGAAACCGGCTTCTTCGGCGTGCCCGGCTATGACGACAAGGTGGCCGACCTCGGTGCGGACAACGGCAAGCGCTACCGCGCGGCGATGGCCAAGGCGCGCGACGAACTGAAGGCGAAGCTGGCCACCGAGCAGGATCCCAACGTCCGCCAGGACCTGGAGATCATGATCCACGCCGCCAACCAGAACATCGAAGGCAGTGAGCTCAACGAGAAGTACCTGCTGCCATGGAGTGACGCGCCGCAGACCATCTTCAGCGGCCTCAACCTGCTGCTGTCCGACCAGGTGCCGGCCGAGCGCCGGGCCAAGGCGATCGACCGCCTCAAGGCCTACGCCGGGCTGCAGCCGGGTGGCACCGCGTTCACCACGCTGGCCCGCCAGCGTTACGAAGAGCGCTTGAAGGACGGCAGCCTGCTGCAGCCGACGAAGATCGAAGTACAGCAATCGCTGGACAACGTCGAGACGTACATCACCGGCATCGAGTCGCTGCTGAAGAAGTACCAGATCGCCGGCGTCGATGAAGCGATGAAGGCCCTGGCCGGGCAGATGAAGGACTACGCCGCCTGGACCCGCAAGGACGTGCTGCCGAAGGCACGCACCGATGCGCGCCTGCCGGCGCCGCTGTACGCCTACCAGCTCAAGCAGGTCGGCATCGATATCGACCCGAAGCTGCTGATGCAGCGCGCGCAGCTGGAGTTCATGGAAACCCGCTCGGCGATGCAGCAGCTGGCGCCGCTGGTGGTGAAGGACAAGGGCCTGAAGGTGGCCGATCCGAGCGACCCGGTGGCGGTGATCCGCGCGCTGAAGGCCGACAAGATCGCCGACGACCAGTTGGAAGGCCACTACCGCAAGGTGATCGATGCGATCGATCCGCTGATCCGCGAGCATGCCATCGTCGATGTACCCAAGCGCGCCATGCAGATGCGCCTGGGTTCGGCCGCCGAGAGCGCGGCCAGCCCGGCCCCGCATTTCCTGCCGGCGCCGCTGGTCAACAACACCGGGCAGCAGGGCACCTTCGTGCTGCCGCTGGGCAACCCGGCGGCGGGCCCGGGCGCACAATACGACGATTTCAACTTCGGTGCGGCGGCGTGGACGCTGAGCGCGCATGAAGGCCGCCCCGGCCACGAGCTGCAGTTCACCGCGATGGTCGAGCGTGGTGTCTCGCTGGCGCGCACCATGTTCGCGTTCAATTCGGTGAACGTTGAAGGCTGGGCGCTGTATGCCGAGGCCGAGATGGTGCCGTACGAGCCGCTGGACGGGCAGATGATCGCCCTGCAGTTCCGCCTGCTGCGGGCCGCACGCGCAATGCTTGACCCGATGCTCAATCTCGGCCTGACCGACCGCGCCAACGGCGAGCGCGTGCTGATGGAGCAGGTCGGCCTGTCCAAGGCGATGGCCACCCAGGAACTGGACCGCTACATGGTGCGCATGCCGGGCCAGGCGGGCAGCTACTTCTATGGCTACACCCGTATCCTGGAACTGCGCATGCAGACCGAGCTGGCACTGGGCGCGAAGTTCGACCGCCTGGCGTTCAACAACTTCCTGCTCGACCAGGGCCTGCTGCCGCCGGACCAGCTGGCCGATGCGGTGAACAAGGTGTTCGTGCCGAAGTACAAGCGCTGAACCCCTCCGGTAGTGCTGGCCGCTGGCCGGCATTCCCCTGGCGTAGAGTGGATTACTGAGGTTGCCGGCCAGCGGCCGGCACTACCCGCGGTGAGGCTGCCGCGTCACCGCTGCGGTTGCGGCGTGATCACCTGGGTCGGCAACCGTGCCGGCGGTTCCGGATTGGGTACCCAGATCGCCACGCCGGCGGCGCGCTTCTGCGTGGTCGGAATACCGATGCCGACGCCACCCCCCACATGCGAGCCAAAGGTGCCGGCACCCACCGACATGCCGACCGGCGAGCCGCTGCTGCCCACGCCCATCAGCACCACGCCATTGGCGCCCAGTGCCGCCGCTTCACGCTTCAGGCGTGCCACCGCGGCATCGGTCTGGCCCTGAGTGCCGAAGCCCACGGCAGATGCCGATTCCAGCTGCGCGATTTCCTGCGAGCCGGCCGGTGGCGTGGAATAGATCTGCACCAGTGCCGGATCGATCGGCGCGCGGGCGCGCCCCAGCATGACCTTGGAGGTGCTGGCACAACCGGCGGCGACCAGCAGGATGGCCGCCAGCGCGGCCCAACGGATGTTCATGGCACGACCCCTGTAGGACTGGTTGCGATCTTCGGTGGGCCACTCTGAATCGGCGCCAACACCCGGGCCCGGGCACCCACGGCAGCACGCTAGCACGCGTCGGGTGACAGCCCCGCCAACGGCAGTAGGCGGCGACCGCGTGAACGACTATGGTGGACAGACAGGAACCAACTGCGGGAGAGCGGAATGGGCGTGATCAGTCTTTTGTGGGGCGTACTGGCGCTGTTGTGGATGATCCTGGCGCTGATTCCGCTGCTTGGCTGGGGCAACTGGTTCCTGATCCCGTTCGCCGTCGTCGGCGCGGTGATCGCCGCGCTGGGCATCCTGTTTACCCACCCGACCAAGCGCGGTCGGGCCTGGGCCGGGCTGGTGCTGAACGGCATCGTGGTGGTGGTCGGCATCCTGCGCCTGGGCCTGGGCGGCGGCGTGATCTGAATCCCGGCGCCGGGTGCGACAGGGCGTCGCAGGCGCACGGCCGGTGGCCGGGCAGGGGCGTACAATGAGCGGCTGCGCGAGCCCCCCGCGTGCCTGTGATTCCGCGCCTGGCGCGGCTGCCCGATGATCATCCGACCCCGTCCCCACGGCTGGCAACTGCTGTACATCCTGCGCGGCTCGATCGTCAAAGCGATCGCGCCGAAGGTGCTGGCCATCCTGATCCTGTCCATTGCCGTGGCGGCCGTGGTGGAACTGGCCCCGCCGACCGGCATCGAACGCGTGTCGGTCACGCCGTTCACCCTGCTCGGCCTGGTCCTGTCGATCTTCCTCAGCTTCCGCAACAGCGCCTGCTATGACCGCTGGTGGGAAGGCCGCAAGCTGTGGGGCCAGCTGGTCTACGAATCACGTTCGCTGGCCCGCCAGGTGCACCTGCTGCTGGCCGATGACGGCGGCCGCCGTCGCCGCATCGCGTACCTCACCACCGCGTTCGCCCATGCGCTGGCCGCGCGCCTGCGTGGACGCATCGTGGCCCTGGCCGCCTTGCCATGGCTGGACAATCCGCAACGCGAGCAGCTGGGCCAGCGCGAGAACGTGCCGGATGCATTGCTGTCGATGATCGCTGCCGAGCTGGCCCAGGCGCTGCGCGCCGGCGAGCTCGATCCGATTCTCTACACCCAGCTGGAGGAGCGCCTGCACGCGATGTCGTCGATCCAGGCCGGCTGCGAGCGCATCCTCACCACGCCGCTGCCGTTCGCCTACACCCTACTGCTGCATCGCTGCGCGTGGATGTTCTGCGTGCTGCTGCCGTTCGGCCTGGCCAGTTCGCTGGGCTGGGGCACGCCGGTGCTGTCGGCGGTGCTGGCCTATGCCTTCTTCGGCCTGGACCAGCTGGGCGAAGAAATGGAAGACCCGTTCGGCCTGGAGCCGAACGACCTGCCGCTGGACGCGCTGGTGCGCACGATCGAGATCGACCAGCTCGACGCGCTCGGCGAACGCCCCTTGCCCGAACCCCTGCTGCCGCAGGGTTACCTGTTGCAATAGCCACTCCTCGGAGCCTGCCATGTCCCATCCGCTTTACCGCCCGCGCCGCATGCGCCACGACGAGTTCTCGCGCCGCCTGATGCGCGAGAACACGCTGACCACCGACGACCTGATCTACCCGGTGTTCGTGCACGAACTGGCGGGCCGCACCGCAGTGCCGTCGATGCCGGGCGTGGAGCGGCTGTCGATCGAAGAGCTGCTGAAGGTGGCCGAAGAAGCGCTGGAACTGGGCATTCCGGTGATCGACCTGTTCCCGGTGATCGACCCGTCGCTGAAGTCGCTGGACGCGTCGGCGGCGTGGGCCGAGGACGGCCTGGCGCAGCGTGCGATCCGCGCGCTGAAGTCGCGCTTCCCGGAACTGGGCGTGATGACCGACGTGGCGCTGGACCCGTACACCACCCACGGCCAGGACGGCATCATCGACGACAAGGGCTATGTGCTGAACGACATCACGGTCGAAGCGCTGGTCAAGCAGTCGGTGTCGCACGCCGAGGCCGGTGTGGACATCGTCTCGCCGTCGGACATGATGGACGGCCGCATCGGCGCGATCCGCCGTGCGCTGGATGCCGACAACCACATCAACGTGCGCATCATGGCCTACTCGGCCAAGTACGCCTCGGCGTTCTACGGCCCGTTCCGTGATGCGGTGGGCAGCGCGGCCAGCCTCGGCAAGGCCGACAAGAAGACCTACCAGATGGACCCGGCCAACGGCGACGAGGCTCTGCGCGAGATCGCGCTGGACCTGGAAGAGGGCGCCGACATGGTGATGGTCAAGCCGGGCATGCCGTACCTGGACCTGGTGCGCCGGGTGAAGGACACGTTCGGCGTGCCGACCTTCGCCTACCAGGTCAGTGGCGAGTACGCGATGATGAAGGCTGCCTTCGCCAACGGCTGGCTGGACGAGCGTGCCTGCGTGCTGGAGTCGCTGCTGGGCTTCAAGCGGGCCGGTGCCGATGGCGTGCTGACCTATTTCGCGCCGCAGGTGGCGCGATGGCTGCGCGAGCGCTGACAATAGCGCCACGATAGACGGAGGACTGCGCGATGGGACCCGAACTGGGATGGATGCAATGGCTGATCTGGGGCACCGGTGTCCTGGTGTTCGGTGCCATCATCGTCGGTGTCTTCATCGCTGCCTGGCGGGCGGGCAAGCGCCCGCCGGAGCAGCTTTCCGCCGCTCGCCACGTAGCCCGTGAGCAGGCCCTGCCGGACAGCGTGCAGGCCGAGCTGGCTGCGTTGAACCAGCGCAAGGACAACGGCCAGCTGAGCGAGATGGAGTACGAGCAGTTGCGCGCCAAGGTGCTGTCGCGCTGACGGGTGGGTGCCAACCTTGGTTGGCACTTTCCCGCATGCCAACCAAGGTTGGCATCTACCAAACGATCATCCACGCGCGGCGTGGATCTACCGCACGCACCCGGCCACCGCCGGCACCTTCGGCACCGCCAACCGGTACACGTCCACGCCACCGGCGCGCGGCGCCTTTGCCGCGCTGCTGGCCACCATCATCTCGCCGGGCCTGGCGTTGTCGATCACCGGCGCGCCGGTCCAGCCGCCGGCCTGGTTGAACGATAGTCCCAGCGGCTGCAGCGCCACACCGCTCCACGCACAGCCGCTGCTCCAGACCTGCGCGGTACTGCCGTGGCCGCGGCTGAACACCACGGCGCCGTCATGGCCCAGCCAGTCGCCGTCGGTCTCGTCGTCGGCGCTGTTCAGCGCGCTCAGTGCGGTGGCCGGGCCACGCACGCCCTGCGCATCCAGCGTCGCCACGAACAGGTCCCAGCCGGCGCCATGGCCCTGCTGGCGGGCAAACAACAGCTGCTTGCCATCCGCGCTCAGGGCCGGTCCGCGCTCTTCCCGGCGCCCGCCGTCACCGGCCAGCGGCTGCGCCGGGCCCAGCCGGCCATCGGAGGCCAGCGCAGCGCGGTACAGCGCCAGCGCGCCCTCGCGACCGGCCGCGAACAGCAGCCAGCGGCCGTCACGGCTGAAGTAGGGATCGCGGGCTTCACCGGTCACGCCGACCGGCAGTGCCTGTGCCTGCTGCCAACGACCGTCGACCACGCGTGCCTCCCACAGGCCCCAGCCGGCTTCGCCGCGGCGGGCGAACACGATGCGCTGGCCATCGGCGCTGATCGCGGCGCGGCCCTCGTCGGCGCGGGTCGAGACCACGCCCATGCCTTCGATGCCGTACTCGTTCAACGCCATCGCCACGGGGGCAGAGAGTAGACTGGCGGCAAGCACCAGCAGGGGCGGGGTGATGCGCATCATCCGGTTCCATGCACGAACAGAGCATCAGTCTAGCCAGCTTGAGGATTCCATGACCGACCGTTACGCCGTCTTCGGACACCCCGTCGCCCATTCGAAGTCGCCGCAGATCCATGCGACGTTCGGTCGCCAGGAAGGCATCGCCATCGACTATCGCGCGATCGACCTGGCCCCGGAGGCGTTCCTGGCCGGCCTGGAGGCCTTCGCTGCCGAGGGCGGTGTCGGCGCCAACGTCACCCTGCCACACAAGGAAGCCGCGTTCTCGGCATGCACCACGCTGACCGCACGGGCGCGCCGCGCCGGCTCGGTCAACACGCTGCTGCGCAAGGGCGACCGCTGGCACGGCGACACCACCGATGGCATCGGCCTGGTGCGCGACCTGACCGACCGCCACGGCCTGGACCTGCGTGGCCGCCGCGTGCTGATGATCGGCGCCGGTGGCTCGGCGCGCAGCGTCGCCCCGGCGCTGCTGGATGCCGGCATCACCGAACTGGTGGTGGTGAACCGCACACCGGAGCGCGCCGATGAACTGATCGACGCGATGGGCGAGCCGGGCCGCGCGATCAGCCGCTACTGGGAAGACCTGCGCGAGCTGGGCGACTTCGAACTGATCGTCAATGCCACCTCGGCCGGCCGCGACCGCGACGTCGAGTTCAAGCTGCCGCTGTCGCTGGTCAATTCGATGACCACTGCCGTCGACCTGAACTACGGCGAGGCCGCCATCGCCTTCCTGGCCTGGGCCCGTGCGGCGCAGTGCCGTAACACCGTCGACGGCTTGGGCATGCTGGTCGAGCAGGCTGCCGAGAGCTTCCTGCAGTGGCACGGCGTACGCCCGCAGACCGACGAGGTCTACCAGGCGCTGCGCCAGGGCCCGGCTGTGTTGGCCGGCGAGGACTGATCGATGGACGGCACGACCCTGATGGTGACCGTGCTGAGCATGGTCGGTGTGCGCCTGCCGGTGCTGATCGCGCTGTGCGTCGGCCTGGTCTGGGTGGTCGGCGCGCCGCGCGATGCGACCCGCACCGGCGCGCTGGTCGGCCTGCTGCTGTTGCTGTTGTCCAGCCTGGGCGGCCTGGCCGCGGGCCTCCTGCCGATGTGGCTGGTCAGCAGTGGCAACTTCAGCGCCATCTCGGGCATGAGCGCCATCTTCGGCGTACTGCACTTCGCGCTGGCGATGGTCGAGGCCATCGGCGTGGTGCTGCTGGTGTGGGCGCTGGTGCGCCTGCTGCGGCTGCGCGGCAACGCGGTGCAGTGACACCCCGGTGACGGCCCAGGGCCGTCGCCAGCAGCGTACGGTGTGTTCATCCAGCCGCCGGGCGTCGCCGCTGCCCCGTTCAGACAGCCAGCGGCGGCGGACATGGCCGGCCATGCGACAATGACCGGCCCGATCCAGCCACGGTAATTCCCGGCGTGACCGAAACCGTCGCCGCTCCGCGCACGCTCGATGACACCTTGAAGGACGCGATCCGCAAGGCGTACACGACGCTGCAGGCCAATACTCCCGGCTTCTCCACCCGCCGCTCGCAGAGCCAGATGATCGGCGTGGTGTCGCGCGCGCTGTCGAAGAGCGGCGGCGTTGGCGTGGTCGAGGCGCCGACCGGCGTCGGCAAGAGCCTGGGTTACCTCACCGCGGGCGTACCGATTGCGCTGGCCACCAGGAAGAAGCTGGTGATCAGCACCGGCACCGTGGCGCTGCAGTCGCAGCTGGTCGAGCGGGATATCCCGAATTTCCTCAAGGCCACCGGCCTGGAAGCAACCGTGGCGCTGGCCAAGGGCCGTACCCGCTACCTGTGCACGCGCAACGCGGCCGAAGCACAGGGCGAGGGCTCGCAGGGCGGCATGTTCGAGGAGGATGCACCACTGTTCGACCGGCCGCTGGCGCCGATCGAGATGGACATCGCCAAGCGCCTGACCGATGCCTTTACCGGCGGCAGCTGGGACGGCGATATCGACAATGCGCCGGAGACCATCAGCCCCGGCCTGCGCAGCCGCATCACCACGCCGGCTTCGGGCTGCGCCGGGCGCCGTTGTGCGTATTCGGCGCAGTGCGCGGTGCTGCGTTCGCGCAATACCGTGCGCGATGCGCAGATCGTGGTCACCAACCACGCGCTGCTGCTGTCGGCGCTGTCGATCGGCGACAGCGACAACGGTCAGCCGTTGATCGCGCCGCCGTCGGACATGCTGCTGGTGCTGGACGAAGGCCATCACATCGGCAACGTGGCGATCGACCAGGGCGCGGCCAGCCTCGCGCTGGATGAAATGGCCAAGCGCACCGGCCGCCTGCAGATCCTGATTGCCGGTGCCTACCGCGCGGTCGACAAGGACCGCCTCGGCAACCTGCTGCCGAACGAAGCGATCGAGGTGGCCAGCAACGTCGCCAAGCAGCTGCGCGCGTTCCGCGATCACATCGAGCGGGTGTGGATGCCGGCGCCGGCGGACGAGGAGCCGATGTGGCGTGCGGCCAATGGACGCCTGCCCGAGGCCTGGCGCGAGCCGATCGAGGCACTGGCCGACGAGACCCGCAGCCTCTACAACTGGGCGCACGCCGCCACCGCGCAGGTGGCCAAGGGCAAGCCGGACGATGCCGCGCGCGAGCGCCTGCAGCGCAACCTGGGCATGGCGCTGGAAATGATCGAGCAACAGTACAGCCTGTGGCAGGCGTGGCGCCGCGAGGACAAGGATGGCGCGCCGCCGATGGCGCGCTGGGTCACCGCCACCCGCGACGGCGACCTGGTGCTGCACGGCTCGCCGGTGTCGGCCGCGCACGTGCTGCGCAAGCTGCTGTGGGATGAAGTGGATTCGGTGGTGATGACCTCGGCGACGCTGACCGGTGGTGGCGATTTCCAGTCGCTGGCGATCGACAACGGCATCCCCGAGGAGGCCGAGATGGTCTCGCTGTCGTCGCCGTTCGACCTGCCCAACCAGGCCGAGCTGATCGTGCCGAAGTTTCCGGTCACCCCCGACGATCGCGAAGGCCATCCCCGCGAAGTGGCGCGCTACCTGGACACCGAGTTGGACTGGGCCAAGGGCTCGATGGTGCTGTTCACCTCACGCTGGAAGATGGAAAAGGTGGCCGGCCTGATGCCGGCCGCGCGGCGCAAGCAGGTGCTGGTGCAGGGCGAGATGTCCAAGACCCGGCTGATCGAAGAGCACCTGCGCCGCGTCGCTGCCGGCGAAGGCTCGGTACTGTTCGGCCTGAACTCGTTCGGCGAAGGCCTCGACCTGCCCGGCGAAGCCTGCACCACGGTGGTGATCACCCAGGTACCGTTCGCGGTGCCGACTGATCCGCAGACCGCCACGCTCAGCGAATGGTTCGAAGGCCGCGGGCTCAATGCGTTCAACCTGATCGCCATTCCGCACGCGCTGCGCACGCTGACCCAGTTCGCCGGCCGCCTGATCCGCACCTCCACCGACACCGGCCGCGTGATCATCCTCGATTCGCGGCTGCTGACCCGCCGCTACGGCAAGCGCATCATCGACGCGCTGCCGCCGTTCAAGCGCGTGATCGGCTGAAAAAAGGGGACGGAGGGGATTAAGTCGTTTGAGGCACAAACGACTTAATCCCCTCCGTCCCTTTTTTAAGATGCCGGCCAGCGGCCGGCACTACCGGATCGGGATCAATCGCCGAGCAGGGCGGTGTTGCGTACGGCGCCCTTGTCGGCACTGGTGGCGAGCAGGGCGTAGGCCTTCAACGCGCTGGTGACCTTGCGCGGGCGCGGCGCACGCGGTTTCCAGCCGCGTGCATCGGCCTCGCTGCGGCGCTGGACCAGCGTGGTCTCATCCAGCAACAGGTCGATGCGGCGGGCCGGGATGTCGATGCGGATGCGGTCACCGTCTTCCACAAGCCCGATCGCGCCGCCACTGGCCGCTTCCGGCGAAACGTGGCCGATCGACAGTCCCGAGGTGCCACCGGAGAAGCGGCCGTCGGTGAGCAGCGCGCATTGCTTACCCAGTCCTTTCGACTTCAGGTAGCTGGTCGGGTACAGCATCTCCTGCATGCCAGGGCCGCCCTTCGGGCCCTCGTAACGGATCACCACGACGTCGCCCGGTTGTACCTCGTCGGCGAGGATGCCGGCGACGGCGGCGTCCTGGCTTTCATAGACGCGCGCGGGGCCTTCGAACACATGGATCGATTCGTCCACGCCGGCGGTTTTCACCACGCAGCCATCGACGGCCAGATTGCCGCGCAGCACAGCCAGGCCACCTTCCAGCGAATACGCATGCTGCAGCGAGCGGATACAGCCCTCGGCGCGGTCCAGGTCCAGCGCGGGCCAGCGCGTGGCCTGGCTGAAGGCCTCCTGCGTGGGGATGCCGGCCGGGCCGGCCTTGAAGAAGGTATGCAGGGTGTCGTTGTCACTGCGCACCACGTCCCAGCGTTCCAGCGCTTCGGCCAGGCTGGCGCTGTGCACGGTCGGCACTGTGGTATCGAGCAGGCCGGCGCGATCCAGTTCACCGAGGATGCCGAACACGCCGCCGGCGCGGTGCACGTCCTCGATGTGGTACTTCGGTGTGTTCGGCGCCACCTTGCACAGCTGCGGGACGCGTCGCGACAGCGCGTCGATGTGGGTCAGGTCGAAGTCGACCTCCGCTTCCTGCGCTGCGGCCAGCAGATGCAGGATGGTGTTGGTGGAGCCGCCCATGGCGATGTCCAGGGTCATCGCGTTGGCGAACGCGGCCTGGGTGGCGATCCCGCGCGGCAGCGCGCTCGGGTCTTCGCCGCCGTACCAGCGATGGCAGAGCTCGACGATCAGGCGGCCGGCGCGGCGGAACAGCGCCTCGCGGTCGGCATGGGTGGCCAGCGTAGTGCCGTTGCCGGGCAGCGACAGGCCCAGCGCTTCGGTCAGGCAGTTCATCGAGTTGGCGGTGAACATGCCCGAGCAGGAGCCGCAGGTGGGGCAGGCGCTGCGCTCGAACGCGGCGACTTTCTCGTCGGAGGCGCTGTCATCGGCGGCCACCACCATCGCATCGACCAGGTCCAGCTTGTGCTCGGACAGCTTTGTCTTGCCCGCTTCCATCGGCCCGCCGGAGACGAACACCACCGGGATGTCCAGGCGCAGCGCAGCCATCAGCATGCCGGGGGTGATCTTGTCGCAGTTGCTGATGCACACCAGCGCGTCGGCGCAGTGCGCGTTGACCATGTACTCCACGGCGTCGGCGATGATCTCGCGGCTGGGCAGCGAATACAGCATGCCGTCGTGGCCCATCGCGATGCCGTCGTCCACGGCGATGGTGTTGAATTCCTTGGCGACGCCACCGACCTGTTCGATTTCGCGCGCGACCAGCTGGCCGAGGTCCTTCAGGTGCACGTGGCCGGGCACGAACTGGGTGAAGGAGTTGGCGATGGCAATGATCGGCTTGTGGAAGTCGCCGTCCTTCATGCCGGTGGCACGCCACAGGGCGCGGGCGCCGGCCATGTTGCGGCCGGCGGTGGAGGTGCGGGAGCGGTATTCGGGCATGGCGGGCGGAACGGGCGGGCCGTACGACGTGGGGGTCAGCCGATCATGGCCAATTTTTTCGGTTGCTGCTGCAACCACCGGAGATGGTCCGGCCGGGCTGCGCCCGGCACCCGCAGAGGCAACGTCAACGTCAAAGGCGGGCATTCCGTGGGACAGCGGGGTGGGGGGGGGGGGGGGGGGGGGGGGGGGGGGGGGGGGGGGGGGGGGGGGGGGGGGGGGGGGGGGGGGGGGGGGGGGGGGGGCGCGGCCCGCCCCCCCCCCCCCCCTGTTGGGGTCGGGTTTGTGTCGGTGGGGGGGGGGGGGGTGGGGGGGGGGGGGTTGTGACTATTGTATGACTACACTACGATGCATATACTAGTGCACCAATAGAACAAAAACATCCTTTCTAATAT
>NZ_JBAWUK010000043.1:0-26026 GCF_037079935.1 Stenotrophomonas maltophilia group sp. Smal12
CCCCCCCCCCCCCCCCCCCCCCCCCCCCCCCCCCCCCCCCCCCCCCCCCCCCCCCCCCCCCCCCCCCCCCCCCCCCCCCCCCCCCCCCCCCCCCCCCCCCCCCCGCCCCCCCCCCCCCCCCCCCCCCACTACCGAATCCTGATTTCATCCAATGAAAAGCCCCCGGTTCGGCCGTCCCGCGATCTGTAGGGGGGCGTAGTTAGGGGGCTGGATGAATCGATTGTGTTGTTGTGGGCAGGAGCGCGCAAGCGGCATAAGCGACGTGCGCGGTAGCGCCGGGCCATGCCCGGCGGTCACGCCTCAGACGATCGCGATCCCCGCCTTGCCCAGCGCTTCGCGCACCATCGCGTCGTTGGCTTCGGTCACCGGCCGGGTCAGGTCCCACAGGAACTTCACCCGGAAGCCGGATTTCACCGCGTCCTGCGCGCTCCACAGCACGCAGTAGTCGCGTGCCAGGCCGCACACGTGCACCTCGCGGATGCGGCGCTCATGCAGCCAGCCGGCCAGGCCGGTGGCCGGGCGCTCGCCATCGGGGCCGTGGTTCTCGCGGAAGGCGCTGTACGAATCCACCTGTGGGCGGGTGCCCTTGCGCAGGATCAGGTCGGCCACGGTCCAGTCCACGCCCGGGTGCAGCGCGGCGCCATTGCTGCCCTGCACGCAATGGTCGGGCCACAGGGTCTGTGGCTGCGCGTGCAGCAGGATGGTCTCGAACGGTCGCTTACCGGGGTGCTGGCTGGCGAACGAGGCGTGGTCGGCCGGGTGCCAGTCCTGGGTCGCCACCACGGTGCGGTAGCGGCGCTGCGCCAACAGATCGGCAATCGGTGCCACCAGCGCATCGCCCTGGTCGCAGGCCAGCGCACCGCCCGGCATGAAGTCCGGCTGCAGGTCGATCACCAGCAGGGCGACATCGGCGGGCAGGGCGGTCATGGCAGGTCCACTACAACGTAAAGGAGTGACCAGCGTGGCCGCCCCGGCGGCACAGGTCAATCGCCCTGCGGCGCCTCAGCGTCCTGGCCGTAGTACAGCAGGCCGATCCGGATCCGCTCGCGGCCGTTCTCTCGGCGATGGCGGTTGGCATCGCGCAGCGAGTACACGCAGCCGCAGTACTCCTGCTGGTAGAACTGCTCGCGCTTGCTGATCTCGATCATGCGGCTGGCACCGCCGCCCTTGCGCCAGTTGTAGTCCCAGTACTGCAGGCCGTCGTAGCGCGACGCCGCACGGATGCCGCAGTCGTTGATCTGCGCCATGTTCTTCCAGCGCGAGATGCCCAGCGACGAACTGATGGTGTCGTAGCCGTGCTCGTGCGCGTACAGCGCGGTGCGTTCGAAACGCATGTCGAAGCACATCGTGCAGCGGATGCCGCGCTCGGGCTCGTTCTCCATGCCACGCGCGCGGCTGAACCAGTTGTCGGTGTCGTAGTCGCAGTCGATGAATGGAATGCCGTGCTGCTCGGCGAAGCGGATGTTCTCCTGCTTGCGCAGCTCGTACTCCTTCACCGGGTGGATGTTGGGGTTGTAGAAGAAGATCGCGTAGTCGATCCCGGAAGCGGTGATCGCCTCCATCACTTCGCCCGAACACGGCGCGCAGCACGAATGCAGCAGCAGGCGTTTGCCATCGGCGGGCAGGGTCAGGGTGGGGCGTTGGAACTCGGTCATCGTGGCGTGCGTCAGGGCGTGGGAGCGGTCTGGCCGGTTACCGTGAACAGGACGCGCGCGGCCACGCCGCCTGCACATGCAGGCTGGCGATGGCCCCGGCACCCTCCCCGCGGAGAGTCCAGGTCGAATCAGGGGACGGTCGTGTCCCCCGGCCGGGGCCGGTATTCGGGCTGATGGACACGGGCCGCAGCCCACCTACTCCCTGCCGCTTCCCAGGCGCGAGCCCAGTGCTGTTGGCAGGATTCGTTTCCATTCACCGCTGCGGGGCAGCTCCGGAATGGGCGCACGAAGCGCCTTCACCGGATTCCCGTTTAACTCCCTGCCGCCATCCAGCCACGGCAGGGATACCTTCGGCGTGTGCAAGGTGGACCTGTTGGCTGCAGGGGTCAAGGCCCGGGGTCGGATCCCCGTTGCCCCGCAACGGGCCCTGCCCCCCGCAAATGCCTTCAGCGCCCCGCTGCGGCCCGGGCCCGGATGTCGTCCAGCCGCTGGTCGTGCAGCAGGCGCCCGTTCTCCCACACGGTCACCATTGCATCCTCGAAGCCGGTCGGCAGCGCCTCGTCACCGCTGGGAGGCAACGCCACCGTGTGCAGGCTGCCGTCATCCAGGCGCCGCAGCAGGCGCATGCGGCCACGCTTGCTGGTCTTGCCGGCATCGGTGACCGGATCCTTGTAGACGTCGATCCACGCACCCTCGACCCGTGCTGCCGAGCACTTCAGCGCGAACTTCTGGGTGTCGCGGTCCAGCCGCTGCAACAGCGCGCCGCCCATGCCGAAGGCCACGTTGTCGGCCGAATAGCCGTCGCCGGTGATGCGCTGCAGGATGGCGCGGATCGTATCCGGGTTGATGCCATCGCCCTGGATCACCCGCACGTGGTTGAGTACGCGGTAGCCCTTGCCGTTGAGGGTGTGGCCGAACGCTTCATCCAGCCGGCGCAGGCTTTCGGCCACCACGTCCACCGGGTCACCCGAGTCGGGGCGGATGACCAGGGTGGCGCCCGAAGCGATCACTTCATCACGCAGCGTCGTGCCCCAGTGCTCACTGATCGCGCGGTAGATGTCATAGCTGTCCGACACCACTGCCACGATCGCGCCCGGCTTGCCGAACTGGCGCAGCATGTTGCGGTAGGCGTCCACTTCGCGCTCGCGGCCCCAGCTGGTGATGGTGCTGTGCTCGGCGGCAGGAATCGAATAACCGGCCATTGGCGCGTGATAGTGCGCGCGGGCCAGGCACAGGGCCGATACAGTGTCGGTGCCGAGGAAGTTGACCAGGTGTGCGGCACCGCCCAGCGCGGCCGATTCCAGGCTCGATACACCGCGGGCGCCGAAGTCGTGCAGCTTGAACGGCAGCTGCCCCTGCGGATCGTCGCTGGTCTGCTGCAGGAACGCAGCAATGGTCTGCCGTGCATGCCAGCTGATGGTGGCCACGGTGACCGGGTACCACACGCGCAGCAGCAGTGTTTCCAGGTACGACGGCACCCAGAACGCAGCCGGGTCGGTCGACTCGACGGTCATCAGTGCCTGGTGGGTGGGTACCACGCTGCCCTCGGGCACGGCACGGATGCGCACCGGCAGGTGGCCGCCGAGCCGATCGACGATATCGCGCCAGCCGGCTTCGTTGAACGGCTCGCCATGGGCGGCGAATACCGCAGCAGCGTCGTCGATGTCAGCGTGGGTGACCGGCCGTGCCAGCGCGTCCTTGAGGATCGCCTGCAGGCCGAAGAACACCGTGCGATCGTGCAGGCCGCCACGTGATTCCACGTAGAAGAACGTGGCATCGGTACCCGGCGGGTACTGCAGCCAATGGCTGGCCTTGTAGCTGTCGGTGTTGAGGAGAAGGTTATCGAGGTAGTGCATGACGGAAGCTCCTTCGCGTCGAGTGACACCAGCGGTCTATCCGCCGGTGGGGAGAGCCGGGCAGGTCAGCCGCGGCCGAGGAAATACTCCAGGATGTGCAGGTGGTCTTCGAACAATTGCGGGCCCATGTCCAACGCCTCACTCACCGGTATCCAGCGCGCCTTGTCGGCGTCGTCGCCACCGCGCACCGGCGGCAGGTCACCGGCCGGGAATTCGAAGTGGAAACCGTGGGTGATGGTGCGGCCGCGCTGGCTGCGGTCGGGGTGGTCGAATACCTGCTGGCCCTTCAGCGAACCCTTCAGCACCGGCAGCGGAATCTTAAGGCGGGTTTCCTCGCGCAGTTCGCGCAGGCAACTGTCCAGCAGGCTCTGCTCCTGGCCAACGAAACCGCCGGGCAGCGCCCACAGGCCCTTGCCGGGCTCCGAACGGCGCCGTACCAGCAGCACGTGGCCCGAATGCACCACCACCGCATCGGTGGTGACGAAGGTGGGCGCGTAGGGCGCATCCTTCCAGGCGGCCTTGTACTGTTCGATGAAGCGGTACTCGGCCACCAGCTGGGCATACGCAGGCGCGCTTTTGCGGAACGCTTCGAGCATGTCGTACACCGGCGCCGGCACATTGCCACGCAGCATCAGCAGCGCGCCGTGGAAGTCGACGTCGCCGGCTTCGAACAGGTAGCGCCGCAGCTCGGTGGCCGACAGGGTGGCGGTGTGCTGCACGTCCACCAGCGGCCATTGCGGGAACTCCCGCAGGTAGTAGCTGGAGGCATCCTTGTCCATGCCGATCAGGCCCACCTTTGCATCGGCGGCGGCACCGTCGTTGCGCAGGGCGTCGGCCACCTGGCGCTGCACATTGGCGATCCACTGTGCTTCGTTGTACAGGTGGTCACGCAGCGGGCGGATCAGCAGGCGGTCGGTGTGGCCATCGAGGGCGGCCTGGATCATCACGGCGCGTTCGGCCACGGTCCAGGGATTGCGGAGGCTGCGGGGGGTATCGGCAGAGCCGACCAGGAAGATCAGCTTGCGGGCCCGGCTCAGGGCCAGGCGGGCAACGGCGGCGTGGCCGTTGTGGAAGGGCTCGAATCGCCCGATGAAGACGAGATAGTCGAATTCCATGAGAATCCCTCATGTCGTTGTGGCAGCCGCGGGTCTGTCCCTTGGCTTGCTGCAGATGCTACGCCGATGGTGGAGCCGGTCAAGCCTGCAGGCCTGCCATCTGCTGAACGCCGCAGATTCCTGCCCGGACTGCGGTGGTGTTCTCAGGCCCTGAGAAGCCGCTGCGCCATACTGGCATCCACGCGGCGGACGGTAGGCTCGGGGGCAAGACGGTGGCGGACAAGTACTGCGATCTGGTCATGAAAGGCGGCATCACCAGCGGCATCGTGTACCCCAACGCGGTACTGGCGCTGGCACGCGAGTATCGGTTCAAGAGCATCGGCGGCACCTCTGCCGGCGCCATCGCTGCGGCGGTGGCGGCTGCGGCGGCATACGGTGATCGGCGCCAGCAGGCCGGCGAGCACCTGCCCGGTGATGCCGGTTATGGCGGGCTGTCGGCGGTGTCGGCGCAGTTGTCGCGGCGGGGGTTCATCTACAGCCTGTTCCAACCGGCGCGGGGCGCGCGTGCGGCCTATCGGCTGCTGGTGGTGCTGACCGGCAATGCAGGCCTGCCGCACAAGCTGCTGTGCCTGGCGGTGGCGGTATTCGAGATCGCGCCGCTGGAAGTGCTGGTGTCGCTGGCGCTGCTGCTCGGTCTGGGCGGGTGGGGCGGTGGCTGGAGCGGCGTGGCCGCGACGCTGCTGCCGTCGCTGCTGTGCGCCTACGGTGCAGGCGTGGCCGGAGCCGCGCTGCGCGTGGCGCGTGTGGCCCGGCGCAACCTGCTGGGCCTGTGCAGTGGCCTCGGTCGCGATGCACGTAAACCGGCATTGACCGAGTGGCTGCATGAATGCCTGCAGCAGTTGTCCGGCAAGCCGCTGGATGCACCGCTGACCTTTGCCGACCTGCACGACGCGCCGCGCTATGCCGGCGAGCCGGACAGCCCGCATGCGATCAGCCTGCAGATGATCACCACCTGCGTATCGCACAACGAACCACGCACACTGCCGCTGGGCGGCGCGCAGTTCTGGTTCCTGCGCGAGGAGTTCGAGCAGTTGTTCCCCGCCAGCGTGGTGCAGTGGCTGGTGACGCAGGCCGGCCCCCCGCTGGAGGTGGAAGGGCGCCGGTACTACCACCTGCCGCAGGGTCCGAAGCTGCCGGTGCTGGTGGCCACGCGCATGAGCCTGAGCTTCCCGTTGCTGATCAGCGCGGTGCCGCTGCATGAGCCCTCGCGCCGCGAACGCCGCTGCGAGCCCACTGCACCTGCCGCCGATCAGGAACACAACGTGGCCGACAGCATGGAAGGGCTGACCAGCGCCGGGCAGACCTGCGGCCCGGTGATCACCGCGTTCCGCATCTGCTGGTTCTCCGATGGTGGCATCAGCAGCAACTTCCCGATCCATCTGTTTGATGCCGCGCTACCGCGCTGGCCGACCTTCGCCATCAACCTGGTCTACCCGCAGCATGCCGAGGACGTGGGCCGCGGCAGTGATGGCCGACAGGCGCTGGAACGTGCCGTGTTCCTGCCCACCGAAAACCGCCACGGATGGCAACGGCATTACCAGTCCATTGCCACGCCGCTCGCCGCAGCCGAGCTGGGGCGCTTCCTGTTCGCAGTCGTGGCGACCATGCAGAACTGGCGTGACCTGCTGCAGGCGCGCGCGCCGGGTTACCGCGACCGTATCGTGCACGTCAGCCTGCAGGGCGACGAAGGCGGCATGAACCTGGACATGCCGCAGGAGGTGCTGACCCGCATCGCCGACAAGGGCAGCCTGGCGGGCGCGCGCTTCTGTTCGTTCTCGTTCGGGAACCACTACTGGATCCGCTGGCGCAACCTGGCCTCGGCCTATCAGCGCTACACGCTGGAAGTGGCGCGTACCGACGACCCGGCGCAGCAGGTGCTGGCCTATCGCGCGGCGTACTCGATGGTTGCCCGTGGCGAGCCGGCACCGCCGTCGTACAAGCTCGGCTCGGAAGACAAACGTCGCGGCTCGCAGCAGCTGTGGGCGCAGATGGTCGAGCAGGGCCGCACGTGGGAAGACCTTGGCCCGGACCTGACCGACGGCGCACCGCGCCCGCTGCCGCAGATGAAGGTGACGCCGATCTACTGAGCGCGATCGATACAATCGTGCTTCATGTCGCAAGGAGCTGTGGATGTCTGCCCGCCAGGAACTGCTGGATCTGCTTGAACGCCTCGATACTCGCGACCCGGAACACCTGCCGGTGGTGCCACTGGCTGCGTACTTCGAAGGCAATGATTTCGAAGAATGCATCGCGCCCAACCAATGGGGTTTCGGCCGCCCGCCGATTGCCGAGCTGTACGCGCGCCTGGCCGTGATTGCAGCGAAGCCTGAAGTGGAAGGCGTGTACGTCGGCCTGCACCAGGACTGGGGCAGTGCATTGGAAGACGACAGCGAATGGCCTGCTGCGGAGAACGTGCATGTGCTGACCAGTGCCGACGTCGAGACCGTGGAAGGCTGGCTGCAGGGTCTGGAATGCGACGGTGTGGGCGAAGGCTGGCCGTACGGCCAACACATCGACGCACCTGTGCCCTCGGAAGGCCACCGCGTACTGACCGTGTTCTGGGACTAAAACGCGCCAACCAGGGTTGGCACCTACCAGTAGAGCCACGCCACGCGTGGATGCATTCCAAAATGAGAATTCATCCGGATGGGGTGGGTCCGGTGGCAGGGGCGTGAGCCGCATGGGCCCGAGGCGTGCCTCGGGCGGGTTGGGCAGGACGCCCAACCCCGCTCTTGCCGTGTGCGCAGGACAGCGCACACGAGCAAGCGGCGACCGAGCTTACATGGGTGAGGACGCTTTGCTTGCGAAGCACTGCTTCGCAAGCGCCCGAACGCACAGCCGCCAGCGGCTGGGCCGGGCCCCGGAGGGGTACTTGCAGCGTCCCCTGCAACCGGACCCACCCCGCCAACCCACGGAATGCCCGCTTTTGCTTTTGAGGTTGCCGGCCAGCGGCCGGCACTACCGCAGGTGCAGAGTGCAGCCCTGCCGAACCAACCCTACCTGCCCGGCAACTGCGCGAACGCGCGCTGCATGCAGTCCTCGCGCGGGCACACCCGGCAACCCGGCCCGATCGATACCGAATTGCCCGGGCTCTGCACATCCAGCCCCAGTGAATACACCAGCCGCTCGGCATGCTGCAGATCGCAGCCCAGCGCCACCGCGAAGGTCTTGCGGGGCTGGCCGTGGCCCACCGGGCCACTGCTGACCTGCCGCGCCAGCCAGAAATGACGGCGGCCATCGGGCATGCGCGCGGTCTGGGTAAGGATGCGGCCTGGCTGGTTGAACGCCTCGTAGACGATCCATAGCGGGCACGAGCCGCCCACCTGCGAGAAGTGGAAGTCGGTGGCCGAATGGCGCTTGGATACGTTGCCCGCGCGGTCCACGCGGATGAAGAAGAACGGCAGGCCGGGCGCACTGCGCCGTGCCAGCGTGCTCAGCCGGTGGCAGACCGCCTCGAAGCCGACGCCGAACTGGTGCGCCAGCAGTTCGATGTCGTAGCTGCTGGCCTCGGCCGCACGCAGGAAGCGCATGTAGGGCATGACCAGCGCGCCGGCGAAGTAGTTCGAAAGACCCACCCGCGCCTGCGCGATGCGCGCGTCATCGGTGAAGCCCGCACGCGCCACCACCGCGTCGATCTGCGGCAGGTAGCCGTGCAGGGCCAGTTCGGCGGCCATCTGGAACGCCTGCTGGCCTGGCTCCAGGTAGTCCGGCAGCCACAACCGGCGCGTGCCGGCATCGTAATGGCGCTTCTCGCGCCCGGCCTGCAGTGCGGCCACTTCCACCAGCACGCCGTGGCGGTCGGCCAGCAGCTGGCGCAAGCGCGGCGCCACATGCCCAGGCGATAGCCCCCACTCGGCGAACAGGCGCTCGGCCAGTTCGTCCAGCTCGGGAATATGGTTGTGCATGCGGTTGAAGAACTCGCGCACCTGGTCGCCGGCCGGCAGGGTGCTGCCGGCGCCGGGCTCGCCCAGCTGGAACTCCAGCGCGGCGGCATGCTCGCGCAGTGCCAGGTGGCGGCGGTGCAGGTCCAGCAGCGCACGGCTGACCTGCGGCAGGTTGCCCGCCAGGGCGCGCAGTTCGGTGGCACTGACTTCGGCCAGGCCCAGGTCGCGCAGGGTCTCGCCCAGCGCTTCCTGCAGCGCGGCGGGCTCATCTTCGTCGAACAGCGCCGAAACATCCCCGAGTACCTGGCCCAGCTTCTTCTGCACGGCCGGGGTCAGTGGACGCTTGTTGCGCTCAATCTGGTTCAGGTAGCTGGCCGACAACCCCAGTGCCCGCGCCAGGTCAACCTGGCTGTAGCCGCGCTGTTCGCGCAGCCGCAGCAGGCGCAGGCCGAGTTGCCGCTGGGGAGCTGAGGGATTCACAGAATTAACAGGAATCGTGGGGCGTGTTGGCCAGATTAAGCGGATTCAGCCCGGAAATCGAGGTGGATGCTGTGAATAATGCCAAGCATCTTTCGCACCCTGTGGGATTGTCGTCATGACTGTTGCAGCGCCCCGTATCCGCATGCTGATCGATGGCCAGTTCGTTGAATCGGCCACCTCCCACTGGCAGGACGTGATCAATCCGGCCACCCAGGACGTGCTGGCCAAGGTGCCCTTCGCCACCACCGGCGAAGTGGACGCCGCCGTCGCCGCCGCCAAGGAAGCTTTCAAGACCTGGCGCAAGACCCCGATCGGCACCCGCGCGCGCATCTTCCTGAAGTACCAGCAGCTGATCCGCGAGAACATGAGCGAGCTGGCCCACATCCTCACCGCCGAACAGGGCAAGACTCTGCCCGACGCCGAAGGCGATGTGTTCCGCGGCCTGGAAGTGGTCGAGCACGCCGCCGCCATCGGCAACCTGCAGCTGGGCGAGCTGGCCAACAACGTGGCCAATGGCGTGGACACCTACACGATCATGCAGCCGCTGGGCGTGTGCGCTGGCATCACCCCGTTCAACTTCCCGGCGATGATCCCGCTGTGGATGTTCCCGATGGCGATTGCGACGGGCAACACCTTCATCCTCAAGCCGTCCGAGCAGGACCCGATGGTCACCATGCGCCTGGTCGAGCTTGCCCTGGAAGCCGGCATTCCGAAGGGCGTGCTGAACGTCGTCCACGGCGGCGAGGAAGTGGTCAACGCGATCTGCGACCACCCGGACATCAAGGCCGTGTCGTTCGTCGGTTCCACCCGCGTCGGCACCCACGTCTACAACCGCGCCTCGCTGGCCGGCAAGCGCGTGCAGTGCATGATGGGTGCCAAGAACCACGCCGTGGTGCTGCCGGACGCCAACAAGGAACAGACCCTCAACGCGATGGTCGGTGCCGCCTTTGGTGCCGCGGGCCAGCGCTGCATGGCCGCCTCCACCCTGGTGCTCGTCGGTGAGGCGCGCAACTGGGTGCAGGACCTGGTCGAAAAGGCCAAGACGTTGAAGGTCAGCGCCGGCACCGTGTCCGGCACCGACGTCGGCCCGGTCATTTCCTGCAGCGCCCGCGAGCGCGTGGAAGGCCTGATCGCCTCGGGCGTGGAGCAGGGCGCCAAGCTGGTACTCGACGGCCGCAACCCGCAGGTCGATGGCTTCGAGAAGGGCAACTTCGTCGGCCCGACCATCTTTGCCGGTGTCACCACCGACATGCGCATCTACCAGGAAGAAATCTTCGGGCCGGTGCTGGTCATCCTCGAAGCAGAAACGCTGGAAGACGCCATCGCGATGGTCAACAGCAACCCGAACGGCAACGGCACCGCACTGTTCACCCAGTCCGGCGCGGCCGCGCGCAAGTTTCAGGAAGACATCGACGTCGGCCAGGTCGGCATCAACGTGCCGATCCCGGTGCCGGTGCCGCTGTTCTCGTTCACCGGTTCGCGCGCCTCCAAGCTGGGTGACCTGGGCCCGTATGGCAAGCAGGTGGTGCTGTTCTACACCCAGACCAAGACGGTCACCGCGCGCTGGTTCGATGACGAGACGCTGAGCCACGGCGTCAACACCACGATCAGCCTGAAGTAACGGCAGGAGCAGCCATGAGCCACTCGATGACGACGGAACTGGAAGAAGCGCAGCAGGCGTACCGCGAGGCGGCGCGCGACTTCGCACAGGCCGAACTGGCGCCGCACGCCGCGCGATGGGATGCGGAGGGCATCTTTCCGCGCGAGGCGATCGCCAAGGCCGGTGAACTGGGCTTCTGCGGTCTGTACATGGACCCGGACGTGGGCGGCAGCGGCCTGAGCCGGCTGGACGCCGCCGTCGTCATCGAGGAGCTCGCCAACATCGATCCGTCGACTGCGGCCTACATCAGCATCCACAACATGGCCTCGTGGATGGTGTCCACGTGGGGCCAGCCAGCACTGCGCGATGCGTGGGGCACTGACCTGTCCTCGGGCAACAGGCTGGCCTCGTACTGCCTGACCGAACCGGGTGCCGGTTCCGATGCGGCCTCGCTGAAAACCACCGCCGTGCGCGACGGCGATCATTACGTGCTGAACGGCTCGAAGGCCTTCATCTCCGGCGCCGGTGCCACCGAACTGCTGGTGGTGATGGCACGTACCGGCGGTGCCGGTGCCGGCGGCGTCAGCGCCATTGCAGTGCCGTCGGACCTGCCGGGCATCAGCTTCGGCCGCAAGGAAGAGAAGATGGGCTGGAACAGCCAGCCCACCCGTGGCATCACCTTCGAAAACGTCCGCGTGCCGGTCAGCCACCTTCTGGGAGAGGAAGGCGGCGGCTTCAAGTTGGCGATGAAGGGGCTCGACGGTGGTCGCATCAACATTGCTGCCTGCTCGCTGGGTGCCGCGCAGGGCGCGCTGGATGCCGCGCGCCGCTACATGGGCGAGCGCCGCCAGTTCGGCAAGGCGCTGGCCGAGTTCCAGGCGCTGCAGTTCAAGCTGGCCGACATGGTCACCCAGCTGGTGGCCGCGCGGCAGATGGTGCACACCGCCGCACGCAAGCTCGATGCCGGTGCCAGCGATGCCAATGTGTGGTGCGCGATGGCAAAGCGTTTCGCCACCGATGCCGGTTTCAGCGTCTGCAACGAGGCGCTGCAGATCCACGGTGGCTACGGCTACATCCGCGAGTACCCGATCGAGCGCCTGCTGCGTGACTGCCGCGTGCACCAGATCCTGGAAGGCACCAACGAGATCATGCGGGTGATCGTTGCCCGTCACCTGCTCAACACCGAAGAGGAACTGCGATGAAGGATTGGCGTACCCAGGAGCACGTGGGCCTGAAGGTCGAGGCCGACGGCCATACCGCCGTGGTCACCCTGAACAACCCGCCGGCGCACACCTGGACCGTGCACAGCCTGTCGGCGCTGCGCGACCTGGTCGGCGCGCTCAACGCAGACCGTGACGTCTACGCACTGGTGATCACCGGTGACGGCGAGAAGTTCTTCTCCGCCGGTGCCGACCTCAACCAGTTCGCTTCCGGCGACAAGGCCGCAGCGCGCGAAGCCGCGCGCCGTTTCGGCGAAGCGTTCGAGGCGCTGTCCGGTTTCCGTGGCGTGTCGATCGCCGCGATCAACGGCTACGCGATGGGCGGAGGCCTGGAATGCGCGCTGGCCTGCGACCTGCGCATCATCGAAGACCACGCCCAGGTGGCGCTGCCAGAGGCCACCGTCGGCCTGCTGCCGTGCGCCGGTGGCACCCAGAACCTGCCGCGCCTGGTCGGCGAGGGCTGGGCCAAGCGCATGATCCTGCTGGGTGAGCGCATCAACGCCGAGACCGCGCTGCGCATCGGCCTGGCCGAAGAAAAGGTCGGCAAGGGCGAAGCCAAGGCACTGGCGCTGGAATGGGCGAAAAAGGCCGGCAAGCAGAGCCCGACCAGCATCGCCGCCTGCAAGACGCTGGTACAGGCCACCCGCACCGGCACCCACGCCTCGGCGCTGGTGGCCGAGCGCGAAGCCTTCGTCGATCTGTTCGACACCGCCGACCAGGTCGAGGGCGTGACCGCCTTCCTGGAAAAGCGCGCCGCGCAGTGGAAGAACGCATGAGCGCCGACACCGCTGCCGACGACGCACCGGTGCTGTTCGAGGAGCGCGTGGCCGGTAACGGCATGCGCATCGGCATCGCCACGCTCAACGCGCCGCGCACGCTCAATGGCTTCTCGCTGCCGATGGCACACCTGCTGCTGGAGCAGTTGAACGCCTGGGCCGACGACGACGGCATCGCCATGGTGGTGCTGCAGGGTGCTGGCGAAAAGGCGTTCTGCGCTGGCGGCGACCTGCACAGCCTGTACAAGAGCATGGTCGCCTTCCGTGAGGGCGGCCGCAGCGACATCCGCGAGAACGACTACGCCGCCGAGTTCTTCGACGTCGAGTACCGCGTCGACTACCTCATCCACACCTACGCCAAGCCGATCCTGTGCTGGGGCCACGGCATCGTGATGGGCGGCGGCATCGGCCTGATGTCCGGCGCCAGCCACCGCGTGGTCAGCGAGCGCTCCAAGCTGGCCTTCCCGGAAATCACCGTCGGCCTGTTCCCGGATGTCGGTGGCAGCTGGCTGCTGCCGCGCGTGCCGGGCAAGGGCGGCCTGTTCCTGGCCCTGACCGGCGCGTTGCTCAATCCGGGCGATGCCATCTATGCCGGCCTGGCCGATGTGCACGTGGCTGAAGAACGCCGCAGCGCGGTGTTCGATGCGCTGCTGCAGGTGGCCTGGTCCAGTGATTCCGCACACAACCACGAACGCCTGACCCATCTGCTGCAGTCGCATGCCAGTGATGCTGCGACCGGTCCGCTGCTGGCCAACGCGGCGCAGGTCGATGCGTTGTGCGAAGGCGATGACCTGCCCGCGATCATCAAACGCATCAGCGCGCTGCAGACCGACGATGCCTGGCTGCAGGCGGCACAGAAGACGCTTGCCGCCGGCGCGCCCGGCTCGGCACGTCTGGCGTTCGAGCTGCAGCGCCGCAGCGCCGGCCAGGACCTAGCCAGCGTCTACCGGCTGGAGTACATCACCGCGCTGCACTGCGCCGCCCACGGCGATTTCGCCGAAGGCATCCGCGCACTGCTGATCGACAAGGACCGCAATCCGCAGTGGAACCCGGCCACCCTGGCCGAGGCCACCGGCGCGTGGGCCGACACCTTCTTTGCTTCCCCCTGGGCCGCTGCCGCGCATCCGCTGGCCGACCTGGGCACTCCCCTTGTTGAAAGGAGCCTTGCATGAGCCGCATTGCATTCATCGGGTTGGGCAACATGGGTGGCCCGATGGCCGCCAATCTGGTCAAGAACGGCCACACCGTGCGCGTGTTCGATCTGGTCCCGGCTGCGGTGCAGGCCGCCGTCGATGCCGGTGCCAGCGCGGCGTCGTCGGCACGCGACACCCTGGCCGATGCGGAAGTCGTGATCTCGATGCTGCCGGCCAGCCGCCACGTCGAAGGCGTGTACCTGGGCGATGACGGCATCCTCGCCGCCATCCCAGCGGGTGCACTGGTCATCGACTGCAGCACGATCGCACCGGCCAGTGCCCGCAAGGTTTCCGAAGCGGCCGCCGCGCGTGGCCTGCAGATGATCGACGCGCCGGTCTCCGGCGGTACCGCGGGCGCCCAGGCCGGTACCCTGACCTTCATCGTCGGTGGCGAAGAGGACGCGCTGGAACGCGCTCGCCCGGTGCTGCAGGCGATGGGCAAGAACATCTTCCATGTCGGCGCCAGCGGTGCCGGCCAGGTCGCCAAGCTGTGCAACAACATGGCGCTGGGCGTGATCATGGCGGTGACCGGTGAAGCCATCGCGCTGGGTGTTGCGCACGGGCTGGACCCGAAGGTGCTGTCGCAGATGATGGCGGTCAGCACCGGCCGCAGCTGGGCCACCGAAGTGTGCAACCCGTGGCCGGGCGTGCTGGAAAATGCGCCGGCCTCGCGCGGCTACAGCGGCGGTTTCGGCAGCGATCTGATGCTGAAGGACATGGGCCTGGCGGTGGAAGCGGCGATGAGTGTCGGCGCCTCGATCCCGCTGGGCGAAGTGGCCCGCAACCTGTACTCGATGAACCACCAGGCCGGCCGCGGCAAGCTGGATTTCTCCAGCGTCGTGCAGCTCATCACCAGCGACCGGTAACCGGTCGCTGGTCCGCGCATTCCACCTTATCCCCGCGCCGTTGGCGCACCCCCTTGAACAACAAGGAGGCTCTCCTCCAGAAGGATGGATGCGCGCCGTAGCGAATGCGTCCCCGGCCACGTGCCGGGGCCCACCCGAGGTGGGATGGGCGGATGCTCGGTTTCGACCGGCATCCGCCCATTTTTTTTCACCGCGCGCGGGTAGTGCCGGCCGTTGGCCGGCAGCACCGCATCAGGCAACGATCAGCGTCACGTCGATGTTGCCGCGGGTGGCATTCGAGTACGGGCACACGATGTGCGCCTTCTGCACAAGCTCTTCGACCTGCTCGCGCGGCACGCCCGGCACGTTGATGGTCAGCTCGGCCTCGATGCCGAAACCGGTCGGGATCTGACCGATGCCGACCTTGCCGGTGACGGTGGTGTCGGCCGGCAACGCGACCTTGGCCTGGCCGGCCACGAACTTCAACGCGCCCAGGAAGCAGGCCGAGTAGCCGGCGGCGAACAGTTGTTCCGGGTTGGTGCCCGGGCCGCCGGCGCCGCCCAGCTCGCGCGGGGTCGACAGCTGGATGTCCAGCACGTTGTCGGAGGAGACGGAACGGCCTTCGCGGCCGCCGGTAGAGGTGGCCTGGGCGGTGTACAGAACCTTTTCGATGGACATCGGGATGCTCCTGGTCAGTGGGTGGGTGTTGCGTTGGAGCCTACTTTGCCCGCTTTCCGCGTACGTTGGGTTGCAACGCGTACGAAAAACTTGATCGATCGTCCTGCCGGCCTAGATCGTCCACTCGCGGTGGGTGGTGAACATGATGGTCAGCCAGCGGTCCGGCGAGGCCTCGCCCAGCGCTTCGCCGATCTCGTCGCGCAGCCGGTCCCATTCGACCAGGGGCCGCGGCGGGTCGTCTTCCGGCACCACAAAGAACAGCTCGATCTGCTCGCCACGCCCCACCTGCGCGACGTAGCTGCGGTGCTCGACGAAGCCGTGCCTGGCCACGATCGCGCGTGCCACCGCATCCACATGCGCCTGCAGTTCCGGCGGGGTGACCAGCAGGATGCCGGCCAGCGCCCGGCGCACGGTGCCGAGCGGGGCGATCATCACCAGCACGCAGACGAAGGCGAGGATGGCCGGGTCGATGTACGGCCCGACCCACGCCAGCGAGGTGCCCTGCACCAGCACGCCGCCAAGGAAGGCCAGCAGATAGCAGGCCGACATGCTGGCGGCGATCACCCAGTTCTTCGCGTCCAGTGCGATGAACTCCGAACCGATGCGGCGGTTGGCGCGCAGCACGAACCAGGCCAGCGCACCTTCGCCGACGATCGACAACCCGGCGAAGGCGATGGCCGGACCGAGCGCGATGTGGCGACCGCCGGACATCAGCGCGTCGACCGCATTGACCAGCGCATACAGCGCCGCGCCGATCATCAGCGTGCCGCTCACCCCCAGCACGATCGGCTCCAGGTGCCAGAAACCCATGGTGAAGCGCTGGTTGAGCCGCGACTGCAGCGCGTCGGTGCTGGTGGACAGTGCGATCAGCCGCGCGACCAGCAGTGACAGCCAGGTCATCACCACATCGATCAGGCCGTAGATGCCGTCGAAGATGATCAGCGAGGAATTGGCCAGCAGGCCGAACACCACCGCTGCCGCGGCCAGCAGCAGTGAGGCGGCGATGGACAGGCGCAGCACGCCTTGTTCGGTGGCGGGATCGAAGAACTGTGCGTGGTCGGTGGCCATGGCGCGATTGTAGAGCGGAGCCATGCTCCGCTGCCGTTGCGGGCTGTCGACGCTGTCCCTTGGCAGCCCTGTGCCGTAGACTGCGTCCCCCCCACGTACCGATTCCCGCCTGCAGTGATCACGCCACCCTGACCCTTGCCGCACCTCGGCAGCCGGCCCGCCCGGCTCAGGAACCCGCGTCTTTCCACTGCAGCGCCATGCGGCCACGCCCGCGTGCGCGCGGAGTTTTTCCATGCAAACGTCCTACCCCCTGCGCCAGCAATGGCTCGGCAACATCCGTGGTGATCTGCTGTCCGGCATGGTCGTCGCCCTGGCCCTGATTCCCGAGGCCATCGCCTTCTCGCTCATCGCCGGCGTCGACCCCAAGGTCGGCCTGTACGCCGCGTTTTCCATCGCGGTGGTCACCGCCATCGCTGGCGGCCGCCCCGGCATGATCTCTGCCGCCACCGGCGCGATGGCCCTGGTGATGGTCGACCTGGTCAAGGACCACGGCCTGCAGTACCTGTTTGCCGCCAGCATCCTGGCCGGCCTGCTGCAGGTGCTGGCCGGCGTGTTCAAGCTGGGCTCGCTGATGCGCTTCGTCTCGCGCTCGGTCATCACCGGCTTCGTCAACGCGTTGGCCATCCTGATCTTCCTGGCCCAGATGCCCGAGCTGATCGGCCGCGGCCCCACCGTGTATGTGCTGTGCGCCACCGCTTTGGCGATCATCTACCTGCTGCCGCGCCTCACCCGCTCTGTGCCTTCGCCGCTGGTGGCGATCATCGTGCTCACCGCCGTGGTCATCGGCTTCGGCGTCGATGCACGCAGCGTGGGCGACATGGGCCAGCTGCCCGACAGCCTGCCGTACTTCCTCATCCCCGATGTGCCCTTCACCTGGGAAACGCTGCGCATCCTGCTGCCGGTGTCAGCCACGCTGGCGGTGGTCGGCCTGCTCGAATCGATGATGACCCTGCAGATTGTCGAGGACATCACCGAGACGCCCAGTGAGCGCAACCGCGAGTGCGTCGGCCAGGGCCTGGCCAACACGGTCACCGGTTTCCTCGGTGGCATGGCCGGCTGCGCGATGATCGGTCAGTCGGTGATCAACGTGACCTCCGGCGGTCGAGGCCGCCTGTCCTGCCTGGTGGCCGGCGTGCTGCTGCTGGTGCTGGTGGTATACGGCAGCGACCTAGTGCGGCAGATCCCGATGGCCGCACTGGTGGCGGTGATGATCATGGTCAGCATCGGCACCTTCAGCTGGCGCTCGCTGCGCGACCTGCGCACGCATCCGCGCAGCTCGTCGGCAGTGATGCTGCTGACCGTGGTGGTCACCGTGGCCACCCACGACCTGGCCAAGGGTGTGCTCAGCGGCGTGCTGTTGTCTGCCCTGTTCTTCGCCCGCAAGGTGGGCCGCATGCTGGAGGTGCAGCGCGAGGATGCCGGAGACACGCAGGTCTACCGCGTACGCGGGCAGGTGTTCTTTGCGTCCGCCGGCCAGCTGGGCGCGGCGTTTGACTACCAGCACGTCGCGCCGAAGGTGCAGATCGACCTGCGTGACGCCCACCTGTGGGACCTGACCGCAGTGGCCGCGCTGGAACGTGCGCAGGAAAAGCTGGCCGCACATGGGGCGGAGGTGGTGGTGGTGGGCCTCAATGTGGCTAGCCAGACGCTGATCGAACAGGTGGGCGGGCGCGCGGGCGGGCATTGAGGCTTACGCTTCCTGCTTCTGCGACGAGGTGCACGCATTCTGAATCCGGTCAGGCACCTGAAACCGGCGCTGTCGTAGCATTGCCCGCGTGATGGGGGTCGATGGACGGCCCCTCCCTGCCGGCACCCGCTGGCGACACGCAAGGGAGAAACAGGCAATGCAGGCAATGGACGCGCTTGGGCGCAACGAACGGGTCGGCGTCGGCCGTGGGTGTTGGAAGGTGTTGGCCCTGTGCCTGGCGCTCACCGCATGCCAGGCGCCTTCTTCCCAGGCATCGACCGAAACGGCGGCCCCCGCGTCGATTGCTGCGGCATCGCCGACAGCCCCTTCCGGCCCGGCATCGGCAGAATCCCCCCACTACCCGGATGCGTCCTATACCGAGGGTCGCCTGCGCCCAGCCTATGGCTGGTGTGTGGATGGGGTGGAAGATGCAGGCAAGCTCCAGGCCTGCGGCAAGGACGAACTTGCCTACCAGGAAGCGCGTCTCGAAGCGGCGGCCAGCAAGGCGCTGGCCGGGCTCGACGCTGCTGCCCAGATGGCGTTCCAGGCCAGCCAGGCGAGCTGGCGCAGCGATACAGACCGTTATTGCCGCGATGTTCCCAACGGCAGCGTGCAGCAGCGGCAGGGCGCGCAGGAATGCCGCCTGTACCGTGTTGCCAACCGTGCCGACCAGTTGCTGGCGCAGAGCGCGCCGCCGGATACCTCGTTTACCCAGGCAACGCTGCGTCCGGAATACACCCGTTGCGTGCAGGACGCCCGCGGCATGGACGACCAGCTGGAAGCCTGCGATACGGCCGAGCTCGCCCACCACAAGGCGCTGCTGGAAGCACAGGTCGCGCGACTGATGGACGGCCCCGACGGCCCGGCCAAGGACCGCTGGATGGACGAGCAGGCCAACTGGGCTGCAGATACCGAAAAGCGCTGTGCACCTTCCAGCGACCATGTGGGGCCGATGCTGGATGCTCAGTCGTGCCGCATCAACCGGTATGCCAACCGCGCTGTCGAGCTGCACACGCGGGTGCTGACGCCCTGATCCACGGTCGCCAGCAGGCAACTGCAACCGGTCAATCCTCCACGGACAAGGAAGTAAGACATGCCAAACAATATTGACACCCGCAACCTGGACGCCACTGCCGGCGCGGTGTTCTTTGCTGTCGGACGCGGCACCGAAGGTGGTGGATCGTCGTACCACCTCAGCATTGCTGGCATCACCAAGCACCTGAACGAGCCGCAATGGGGCACGGTCAGTGCGGTAAGGGACAACAGCGGCTATTCACTGGGCACCATTCAGGTGGATTTCGGCCAACGTGGCGAGTGGCCGCTGGGCGCGACGCAGGCGCGCAAACTGAAGCCGGGCGAGACAACGTATGTCGATGGGGTCATTGACCAGGCCAGCGCCTACGCCAAGGCACACAACCTGCCCTTCACGCATGATCGCACTGACCTGCGTGCGGATCTGCTCAGCCACGGCAATGGCGAGGGAAAGCGCTCATCCATCCGCTTCATCGATGCACCAACGCGTGACAGCATCAATGCTTGGGCCGGCTCGGCGGAAGGCAAGCAGTGGATTCACACCCACATCGATTACCCGCAGGTGCGCAATGCCACGAATATCGCCATGACCATGCTGGACAAGCATGGCAGCGGCATTGCCGAAGACAAGCGCTTCGAGGCCATCGCATTGATTGCCAAGACCGCCAACCAGCTGCCGGGTCGGCTGGATGACCTGGAAGCGGTGCTTAAGCGCGGTGGTGACTACCAGGAACTGCGCGACCAGGCCGCTGCCATCCGCTAGCGCACCCCTTCCTATGCCGGGTTGGCTGCTGCCGATGTCGCTGCCAGGTATGAAGATGCCTATGCGCAGCATTCCGCCGAAATGGATCGCGCGCACCTGAAGGTGGGGCGCCGGGATTTCGCGCCCGCCACCGAAGGCAGCGACCCGGATATCCAGGTGGCGCTGCAACAGGCGCGAGCGCACGGGCACGGTGGCGGTGGTCCGCAGGTATTGAAGGAGGGCTCAAGCGGCCGCGCGGTGGAAAAGCTGGAACACAACCTGCACACACTGGGCTATGGCGGCGCAGGCGCGCAGGCCATCCATCCCGACCGACAGTTCGATGCCACTACCCGGAAGGCCGTCGAAGCGTTCCAGCGCGATCATGGCCTGACCCCGGTGGATGGCAAGGCCGGTCCGGCAACGCTGGGTGCGATCGATCGCGAGGCACGCGCGCTGCAGGCTGACATGGTGGCGTTGGGGCTGACCGATGCACAGGGCAAAGCGATTACCGCCGATGGTTACCTGGGGACAGGGAGCCAGCACGCCATCAACACGTTCCAGCAACAGCACCATCTGCCGGTCACTGGCATGGCCGACGCAGGCACACGCAGTGCGATCCAGGCCGAAGCGGCACAGCACCGCCCTGCAACGCCGACACCGTCCGCACCCGCTGCGCCTGCTGCACCGGCCGCGGCACCTGCACCCGGCGGCGAGCGCATCTCGGTGGTAGAGCCGTTCGGCAATGGCGGCAGTAACCGCATCCTGCGCCACGGCATCAGTGGCGAAGAAGCGTTCCGCGAACTGAAGATCCACCACCCAAACACCAACGCGGCTGCCGTTCGCGCGGGCGATGCCAGCCGGGTCGACCGTAGCGCGGAGATGGTCGAGGGCGAGCTGGAGGCCGTGCGCCGGCGTGGTGACGTCAACAACATTCCGCTGGTGCAGAAGGACCTGATCCTGACCGACCGGTCAGGCGGGCGCAATCTGATGGTTCCCAGTCCGGTCGCCGGCTACGTCCAGCTCAACAACGACGGTACCAACTCCATCAGCATCTACAGCCATCCGGTCGGCGACGCGCGCCGCGAACTGGTGGGCCAGGTGCTGCACGGCGCGCGCGGGTCCATTCCATACAAGACCGGGGATTTCGTCGAATACGGTGCGCCGCTGGTGCGGCAGTCGGACGTGGGCTCGCCGGGTGCAGTGCACGCGCACATCGAAGTCGAGCCGGACCAGTACCGTCGCTATCTGGGCGACATCCTCAACGACCGCATCACCCTGGGCGGCAAGGTCCACGCGCAGGGCCCCGAGGCCGCGCAGGCGGCACGCAGTGCACAGCAGGCGCCGATGGCCGATGGCGTGCTGAAGCAGGGCGAGCGCGGCGATGAGGTCAAGGCCTTGCAGAGCAAGCTGGCGGCGCTGGGCTATGCCGGGGCCGATGGCAAGCCGCTGCACGCCGATGGTGTGTATGGCAAGGACACCTTTGCGGCGGTCAAGCAGTTCCAGGCCAACAACGGCCTGGACGACGATGGCAAGGCAGGCCGCAAGACCCTGGCGCAGGTCGATGCCCCCAACGCGGTCAAGGCCGGTACCGCGCCGGCGGCACCGGCCCGGGCCGAGCCCGCAGAGCCGGCCAGCATGCGCGACGCCGGGCACGCCGACAACGCGCGCTTCGGCCAGGCGCTGGGCAAGCTGCAGGCGCTGGAGCAGCAGCGTGCCCAGGCCGGCCTGAAGCCACTGTTCGCCAACCCGCAGGAGGTTGAGCGGGCGGCCGGCCAGCTGGCGTACGAAAGCAAGGTGTCCGGGATGCGCCAGATCGACCATGTCGTGGCCCGCCCCGACGGCACCGGTCTGTTTGCGGTGCAGGGCGAGCTGGGCGACCCGGCGGCGCAGCGGACCTTCGTCGACCGCCAGCAGGCGGTATCGCACTCGGTCGAGGCCAGCAGCCGGCAAAGCGAAGCGCTGGACAGCCAGTTCAACCAGCGTGCGCAGGAGCAGCAGCAGGAACAGGTGCGCAACCGCGGGTTGTAGGCCACGCGGCGACCCCGGGGCCGGTCGAGCGGCCAGTCCCGGCGCCACCCGCCGCCGTTCAGCCGTCCGGTGTAAACTATTGATCTCACTGGCAATGCCGGTCTCCCCGATCAACACCCCGATGACGTCCGCCACCGCCCGTTACGCTGATTCCCTGCGCCTGTCCGTCGCGCCCATGATGGACTGGACCGACCGCCATTGCCGGGTGTTCCACCGCCTGCTGGCGCCGGGTGCGCGGCTGTACACCGAAATGGTGCACGCCAATGCGGTCATCCATGGCGATCGCCAGCGCCTGCTCGGTTTCGATGTCAGCGAACAGCCGCTGGCACTGCAGCTCGGTGGCAGCGATCCGGCGCTGCTGGCGCAGGCCGCGCGCATCGCCGCCGACTGGGGCTACGACGAGGTCAACCTCAACTGCGGCTGTCCGTCCGACCGCGTGCAGGCCGGGCGCTTTGGTGCCTGCCTGATGCGCGAGCCGGTGCTGGTGGCCGAATGCGTGTCGGCCATGGTCGAGGCAGTGGACATCCCGGTGACGGTGAAATGCCGCTTGGGCGTGGACGAAGACGACAACTACGAGGTATTCGCCAGTTTCGTCGATCGCCAGGTCGAGGCCGGCGCCGCGATGGTGGTGGTGCACGCCCGCAATGCCTGGCTGAAGGGCCTGTCGCCGAAGGAGAACCGCGAGGTTCCGCCGTTGAAGTACGACTGGGCCTACCGGCTGAAGCACGAGCGCCCGGCACTGCCGGTGGTGCTCAATGGCGGCCTGGCCACCATCGAGGCGGTGCAGGCGCAGGCCGCGCACGTCGATGGCGTGATGCTGGGCCGCGCGGCCTACCACGACCCCTACCTGCTGCATCAGCTGGAGGCGCTGCAGACCGGCGCCCGGCTGCAGGCCCGCAGCGACCTGCTGCGCACGCTGCGTCCCTACGTGGAAGCGCGCCTGGGCGAAGGCCTGGCGCTGAAGCACATCACCCGCCACCTGCTCGGCCTGTTCCACGGCCAGCCCGGTGGCCGCGCGTTCCGCCAGGTGCTGAGCGAGGGCGCACACCGCCCGGGCGCCGACTGGAGCCTGGTCGAGCAGGCGCTGTCGGTCACCGAGCGCGAAGCCGATCGCGCTGCAGCGTGACCGCAGTCACATTCCTGACTTGACAAGGGACGGCGATTCGTCCCGAATGTTCACCTAGCTGAACATCGCGGGGCTGCGACCGGAAAAGTTCAGACCGGATTCACTGCCCCAAACCAAGAATTTGCAAAGGATTTGTAAAGCGCCGTGTCCCGAACCGGCATCCGGATTTACGACTTTTGAACGAATCGCCGTGCTCGGCTAGGATCGCATCGATGTCTTCCGCTCCCTTCCATTGCCGCATTGCCCTGGCCACCTGCGTGGTGCTGTCGGCTGCGCCGCTGTCTTCGGCGCTGGCGCAACAGCCGCCGCGCGGCGAGCAGGCGCGGGCGGAAATGATGGATCGGGGAGAGCGTGGCAACCGTGGCGACGAACGTTCGCTGTCCGATGCCGTGCGCCGCGTGCAGCGCAGCACCGGCGGCCACATCCTCGGCGCCGAGCGCGTGCCGTTCGATGGTCGTGATATCAACCGGGTGAAGTACATGGACGACCGGGGCCGGGTCCGCTACATGGACGACCCCGCCCCGTCGCGTTCACAGCCGCGCACGCCGCGGTCGGATATGTCATCACTACGCGGCGATAACCCCTGAACAGGGATAGTCGTCGGTATCAACCCGTACCCCACAGGCCTCCGGGCCACACCCAGGACACTAGGGAGAGTTCATGCGTATCCTTCTGGTCGAAGACGAAGCCCCGCTGCGTGAGACCCTGGCAGCCCGGCTCAAGCGCGAAGGCTTTGCCGTCGATGCTGCGCAGGACGGCGAGGAAGGCCTCTACATGGGGCGCGAAGTTCCGTTCGATGTCGGCATCATCGACCTCGGCCTGCCCAAGATGTCGGGCATGGAGCTGATCAAGGCCCTGCGTGACGAAGGCAAGAAGTTCCCGGTACTGATCCTGACCGCGCGTTCGAGCTGGCAGGACAAAGTCGAGGGCCTGAAGCAGGGCGCCGACGATTACCTGGTCAAGCCGTTCCACGTCGAAGAGCTGCTGGCCCGCGTCAACGCGCTGCTGCGCCGCGCCGCCGGCTGGAGCAAGCCGACCCTGGAATGCGGCCCGGTCGCCCTGGACCTTGCTGCCCAGACGGTCAGCGTGGCCGGCAGCAATGTCGACCTGACCAGCTACGAGTACAAGGTGCTGGAGTACCTGATGATGCATGCCGGTGAACTGGTCTCCAAGGCCGACCTCACCGAACACATCTACCAGCAGGACTTCGACCGCGACTCCAACGTGCTGGAGGTCTTCATCGGCCGCCTGCGCAAGAAGCTGGATCCGGATGGCGAACTGAAGCCGATCGAGACCGTGCGCGGTCGCGGCTACCGTTTCGCGATCCCGCGCAACGAGGGCTGAGCCGGCTCACCCTGGCGATAACACGATGTCCGGCCGTCTGTGGTTCTTCCGACGCTGGCGGCCGCGCTCACTGCAGGCGCGCCAGATGCTCGCCGCGTCCGTGGGCCTGGTCGCGTTCCTGGCGCTGGCCGGTTACGCGCTCGACGCCGCCTTCGCCGATACGGCGAAGGCGAACCTGCGTGAGCGCCTGAAGAACTACGCCACCTCCTACGCGGCCGGCATCGACTTCACCCGCGACCGCTCGCTGTACATCCGCGAGCAGCCGCCGGATTCGCGCTTCGACGTACCTGGCAGTGGTCTGTACCTGCAGGTGGTGATGCCGCACGGCAAGGGCAATTCGATGTCCGCCGAAGGCCCGATGCTGCCCACCGTCGGTGGCGGCCTGCTGGCGCCGCGCCAGGAGGTGTTCGAAGGCCCGCTGCCGATGATCCAGATCGATGGCAGCCAGGGCTCGGTGTACCGCTATGGCCTGGGCCTGGTGTGGGGCGCCGACGCCGACCCCGCCACCGAATTCCCCTACACCATCTATGTGATGGAAGACTCGCGCGCGCTGGGTGCGCAGCTGCGCGTGTTCCGTGGCCGCGTCTGGTTCTACCTGGGCGGCATCGGCCTGATCCTGCTGCTGCTGCAGACCGTCATCCTGCAGTGGAGCCTGCGCCCGCTGCGCCGGGTGATCACCGAGCTGACCAAGGTGCAGCGCGGCGAGACCGAGCGCATGAGCGAGCGCCACCCGCGCGAGCTGGAACCGCTGACCGACAGCATCAACGCCTTCATCGAAAGCGAGCGCGAGAACCTCGAGCGCCAGCGCAACACCCTGGCCGATCTGGCGCACAGCCTGAAAACGCCAATCGCGGTACTGCGCACGCAGATGGACAGCGGCGCCGGCGACGGTGCGCTGCGCGAAGAACTGGACGTGCAGCTGCAGCGCATGAACAACCTGGTTTCGTACCAGCTGGCACGCGCGGCCTCGTCGGGCCACAAGCTGTTCTCCGCGCCGCTGCCGATCGAGTCCAACGCCGAGGAAATCGTGCGTGGCCTGGAAAAGGTCTACGCCGCCAAGGGCGTGCTGTGCGAATTCGATATCGACCCGGCCGCGCGCTTCCACGGCGAGCCGGGTGACCTGCAGGAACTGCTCGGCAACCTGCTGGAGAACGCCTTCAAGTGGGCCAACCGCCGCGTGCTGCTGACCGCGCAGCCGCTGCCGGCGCCGAACGCGCGCCGTGCCGGCCTGCTGCTGGCGGTGGACGACGATGGCCCGGGCATCGCCCCGGATGACATCGGCAAGGTGCTGCAGCGTGGCGTGCGTGGCGACGAGCGCGTGCAGGGCCACGGCATCGGCCTGTCGATCGTGCAGGACCTGATCAAGGACTACCGCGGCGAACTGAGCGTGGGCCGTTCGGCCGAACTGGGTGGCGCCCGCTTCGAAGTGCGCTTGCCGCCGGGGCCGTAAACCTCGTTGATCGGTAGTGGCGGGGGCGGGGCCGGCCCCCAACAAATGCCAATCAACAAAATTATTTTTTGGGGCCCCGGCCGGCCAAAACCCATTTAGATATTTTGCGGGGCGCCGACTTACACACCCACCCCGAGGGCCCCCACCGCCAACCCATCCAGGACCATAACACCTCCCCACAAATTGTAATAATTGCCCCACCCCCAAAACTAAACCCCCGCCGCCGCCCCATAAGCAACCTAAACCG
>NZ_JBAWUK010000043.1:26036-41770 GCF_037079935.1 Stenotrophomonas maltophilia group sp. Smal12
ATGCCATCGAAGATCATGAGGTTGCCGGCCAGCGGCCGGCACTACGGCATTTCGATCTTCGGCGGCTCGCCGTAGAACCGCCGCAGCTGCGCGGCGACCTCCGGCAACGCCTGCTGCAGCAGATCCGGTGCCGAGAAGTGGTACTCGCTGGCCACCGCGAAGAACTCCTCCGGCGCCTCGGCCGCATACGGATCGATCAGCGTCTCTTCGCCTGCGTCCACCTGCGCACAGAAGGCATCGTAGGCGCGCTGGAACGTGGCCGCCCACTCGCGCTGCCATTGCCGCGGCAGCGGCGGTGTGCCGTCCATCGCACCATCCAGCGCATCGAGCTTGTGCACCATCTCATGCACCGCCACGCAGTAGCCCTCGTGCGGCGCGGCCAGGTCGGCCTGCACGTCGGCCCAGGACAGGATCAACGGACCACTGTCCCACGACTCGCCGATCAGCTCGTCATCCCACTCGTGCAACACGCCGGCCGCATCCAGATGGCTGCGGTGCACGCGGAACGCATCCGGGTAGACGATTAGCTGCGACCAGCCTTCCAGCCCCACTTCGCCGAATTCCAGCAGCGGCAGGCAGCACAGTGCGGCCAGCAGCACGCCATCGCCAGCCTGCAGTTGCAGTTCACCGACAGGGGTAATGGTCTTCTCATGCAGGAAGCGCGTGGCCAGCACGCGCAGTCGCGCGCGGCGTTCATCGTGCAGGCCGCGCAGCCAGGCCGCACGGCGGCAGGCGTCTTCCCAAAGCGCATCGTCGATCGGCCGCGGCGAGGGCCGCAGCCACTGCAGCAACGACTTGATCAGCGGAACATTCCCGGCAGGTAGCTGTGCCACTTCGGCGCACGGATGCGCTGCAGCACGTCGTCGTCGCTGCCGCCGCCCCCGGTGCTGGTGGCACTGCTGGCCGCAGGGCGTACCGGTGCCGGCTTGGTGGTCGCAGCCGAGGCGGTCGCGGTCGGCGCGCGCTGGGAGGCGGCATCACCGTTGGAGGACACGCAGGCGCCCCGGCTGTCGTCCAGCGCTGCCGTTGCAGACGCCGCGAAGGGCATCATCAGCAGGATCAGGCAATGGGCATAACGGCGCATTGACGACATCCACGTTAAGGGAGGGTGAGTTCCCGATTCTAGCCCGAACCCGGCGCCTCGTTGGAAGCCCCTGCGGAACCCAGCGTGGCAGGCGTCGCTGGCGGCTTTCCCGCATAATTCCTGCCTGACTTCGTGGAAGCTGCCGTGGACGATCGCCAATTGCTGGCCAAACTCGCTGCCGGTCGCCTGTCCGGCGACGCCCTGGCCCGAGAGCTGGGCCAGACCCGGGCGGCTATTTGGAAGCGTATTCAAGGGCTTAGGGCCGCAGGTGTGGACATCGAGGGCCGTGCTGGCGAGGGCTATGGCCTGACCCGCCCGGTCGACCTGCTGGACCCGGCGGCGATCCGCGCCGGCCTGCCCGCCGATGCCCAGGCCCTGCTGCACGACCTGCAGGTGGCCTGGACGGTGGACTCCACCAACGCTGAATTGCTGCGGTGCAGCGCGCCCCAGCGCGGGGTCAGCGTGCTGCTGGCCGAACGCCAGACCGGTGGCCGCGGCCGTCGTGGCCGCACCTGGGCCTCGCCGCTGGCCGCGCATATCTACCTGTCGGTGATGCGCCTGTACTCCGGCGGCCTGGGCCGCCTGGCCGGGTTGAGCCTGGTGGCCGGCATCGCCGTGGCCGAAGCGCTGCACGACCTGGGCTACACCCAAGCGCAGTTGAAGTGGCCGAACGACCTGATCGTCGATGGCAAGCGCAAGCTGGTCGGCCTGCTTGCCGAGGGCGGTGGCGAATACGCCGGCCCGGCGCGCGCGGTGATCGGCATCGGCATCAACACCCACATGCCGCCGTCGTTCGGCGAGCAGATCACCCAGCCGTGGGTGGACCTGGACACGTTGGCCGGCAAGCCGGTGGACCGCAATGGGGTGGTTGCTGCCGTGCTGGCGCGCCTGCTGCCGGCGCTGGAAGAATTCGATCGCGAAGGCCTCGCTCCGTTCCTGCCGCGCTACGCTGCCTTCGACATGCTGGCCGGCCGCGAAGTGCGCGTGGAACTGGATGGGCAGTGGCAGCACGGTACTGCGCTTGGCCTGGCCGATGACGGCGCATTGCGCGTGCGCATCGATGGCCAGGAACGCCTGCTGCACGCCGGCGAAGTCAGCGTGAGGGCGGCATGAGCGATTGGTTGTTCGACCTCGGCAACTCGCGCTTCAAGTTCGCGCCGTTGCAGGGTGACCGTGCCGGTGACGTACAGGCCTGGGCGCATGGCGCCGAAGGCATGGCCGGGCAGCCGCCGCACAGCCTGCCCAGCGGCCGCACCGCGTTCGTGGCCAGCGTGGCCGCACCATCGCTGACCAGCGCCATGCTGGACCAGCTGCAGCGTCGCTTCGAGCATGTGCATGTAGTGCGCACCAGCGCCGAATGCGCCGGCGTGCGCATTGCCTATGCCAGGCCGGAAAAGTTCGGCGTCGACCGCTTCCTCGCCCTGCTGGCTGCGGCCAAGGCGCAGCGCCCGGTGCTGGTGGTCGGCGTGGGCACCGCACTGACGATTGATCTGCTCGACGCCGACGGCCAGCACCACGGTGGCCGCATCTCCGCATCGCCCACCACCATGCGCGAAGCACTGCATGCCCGTGCCGTGCAGCTGCCCGCGACCGGTGGCGGCTACAGTGAGTTCGCCAACGACACCGCCGACGCGCTGGCCTCCGGCTGCGATGGCGCTGCGGTGGCGCTGATTGAACGCAGCGCACAGCACGCGCACACGCTGCTGGGCGTGGCACCGTCGCTGCTCGTGCACGGTGGCGGCGCACCGGCGCTGATGCCGTTGCTGCCCGCTGCCGATTACCACCCCTCGCTGGTGCTGGATGGCCTCGCCCGCTGGGCGGTGCACCAGCCCGCGCGCTAGTATCCGCGCATGCTGACCCGTGCCCTGATCGTCGTACTGGCCATTCTCAATCTCGGCGTCGCCTGCTGGTGGCTGCTGCGCGATGCGCCGCAGAAGCCTGCGCCTGCGCCGCAACCGGCTGGCGTCGCCGAGCTGCGGTGGGTGCCGGGTGGCGCGGATGCCAATGCCGCAGCCGAGGCCACTGCGGCCGCCCCGACCGCACCGCTGATGGAGCGCGAACCGGCGGCGAAGACCGCGGTGGCTGCGACGCCCGCGCCCGTTGCGCCGGCAAAGCCGGAGATCGCCAGGCCGCAGGTGGCTGACGCTACGCCGGTTGCTGACGCTGCCAAGCCGGGAACACCGCCTGCACCCGTTCCGGCAGCGGAAAAGCCCGTAACCCCGCCCGCGGCCGCCGAGCCGCCGCGCTGCGTCGCGCTGGGCCCGTTCGCCGACCGCGCTGCCGCCAGCGGCGCGCAGGACAAGGCCGGCACGCTGCTCAGCCAAGCGCGCCTGCGCGAACAGCCCGCTGCCAGCGGCAGTGCCCGCTACCGGGTGATGCTGCCGGCCGCCGCCAACCGTGACGAAGCCCAGGCCACCGTGAAGCGCATCGTCGCCGCCGGCCTGAGCGACTACTACATCATCAGCCAGGGCGAGGAGGCCAACGCCGTGGCGCTGGGCCAGTACCGCAACCGCGAAGGCGCCGAACGGCGCATGGCGGCGGTGCAGGCCGCCGGCTTCCAGCCGCGCCTGGTCGCCAGCGGCGACGCCGGCCAATGGTGGCTGGAAGGGCAGCTGGCGGCGGGCACGCAGCCGGCCCAGGCCCAGCAGCGCAGCGGCGCGGCGCAGAGCCGGTCGCTGGAATGCACGCGGTTGCGCTAGAATCCCCTGACCGCGGCGCTGCCGCCGGTGCACCACCCATGCCGCTTTAGCTCAGTTGGTAGAGCAACTGTCTTGTAAACAGTAGGTCATCCGTTCGATTCGGATAAGCGGCACCATCTTCGATCCCTTGGCATCCGCACATGTCCACGGAGAACAATCAACCTGCTGCAATGGCGGGTTTTTTTGTGCGTTGCCGTTCTGGGGAAGAATGGGGGCCTGCAGACAAGCTCACCGTGGCACCGCAATGCCCCTTTTGAGTTGACTGCAACGTTGGAGCATACGTTCGCCGGATTGCTCCTTGAGTTGAATGCCGCCATTAGCGAGAAGGGGATAGGTCTCGAGACGGACGCGATAGGCCGCTTGCGAAGACAGCTGCACTGCATCGTCGTCCGTGCCGATGGCGGCTCCAGGCAGCGAATCTTCTCGAACAACGCCGTTCACCTGAAGCTGTGCGCAGATGCCGGCGTAGTAGGCGATGCGTTCATCAAGCGCCTGAGGGTGTCTTGTGGCATGACCTAGCGCATGGAATGTCTCGTGTGCGACCAGATCGACAAGGTTCGCAACAGTCCGTTCGCGGTCGTCATGTATCGAAGCCGCAAGTGCCAACGTCTTCCCACCCGAGAACGATCCAAAAGTACGCGACTGTATAGTCGCGGCGGTATCCGTTGGCGCGAGAAGGATCCTGTATCTGTTCGCCTTTGCTTCTATCCATGATTCGGAGAACCTTGCTGCTGCATCAATGCGCTTGCAGGTATCTGCAGCATCAACCTGTGATCCTGCAGCCATCATGAGCACGATTTCGTGCTGGGTATGCGTGCACTGAAACGATTCCAGAGGCGGCAAGCTTCTGTGCCCCGGAACAATGGACAGGGACCGGAAGTAGCGGAATGGCCCGAGAGGCGTGGACACCAGCTCGGTGTAGCCATCCGGCGGGATGCCTTGTGGCAATCCGATCGGTGTGGCACAGCCTGCCAGGAGGGAGGTTGCGAATGCGGCGAGTACGACTCCTTTCATCCTTTCTCCCAAAGGCGCGGGCGCTTAAGGCGCACCCGCATCTTCTGTTGTTTACTACATCTCCATGCACAAGTGCGGCGACGGGTGGTTGACGCAATCCCGTCCTTCGAACTCCAGGTAGTAGCTCGCCTTGATAATGCCCTCCTGTTTGGCCTGCCCAGCGATAACCTGCGGGCCACTACCGTATGCCGAATGGAAGGGGAGCAGGTCGTAGCTCAAGGCATCACCATTACCCACATTGGCGTAAATCCAAGCATTCACGGCGTTTGGGTCTGCAACTCGGATCACTGTGCCTGTCCTGACCCATGAAAACGTCTGGGACGCGCTGATTGCGCCCGTAGCGACGTTCTTTACCCGAAGTACCGCATTGCCCGTGGCAGGATACGGTATGGTTGATCCGGATGTATCCAGCTCAAACATCGCGGCATCTGGAAGCACGCTAAGAGACGACAGCAGGGAGTTGTAAATGCTCTTCTTCCCACCACCGTCCCCTTCCCAGATAACTTCCATACCCGCCTTGCATTCCCCTCCACCTGTTTGTTTTCCGCTGCACTCGCCATAAGCTCGAACACTCTTCAGATTGCAACCTGTGAACAGGAGTGCGCTTCCCAATGCGATAGTGGAGGCGGCCAATATGCTCTTGGAATTCATTCTCATGCTAGATCTCTCCTTGGTCTAGAAGGATGCGTGGTGCACCGTGGTTTCGAAACCACGCGGAGCAGTTGACATGAGATCGACAGGGGTGGATGTGACTTCGGTCTTGGTATTGAGTATCTGTCGGTGTCGTCGAGTATCACCCTCGGTAACGAGTCGCGCGTGTGCGAGTGCAAGGAAACATTCCACAACGAAGTAGAATCCAAGTGGTTGTGCAGATGCTCTCGCCAGCTACCTCCCACCCACCTGCAACGCCACATACTCCGCCAGCCCCCGGCAGGCCAGCATCAGCCCTTCGCGGGTGCCGTCGCCGATGTCGTCCTTCTCTTCCCCGTCCACGCGCACGCGCTCGGTGGCGTGATACAGCTCCAACAACGACACCAGGCCAACCGCGGCGCGATCCCGGCGCGCGGCGGCCACCGCTTGGCCGGGTGTGCTGGCGGGCCCCGTCCACGGCTGTCCATCGGCGGCATCACCGGCGCGGATGCGCTGCAGGCAGCTGGGCAGGTTGATGGACGCAGGCGCTTCGTTCGCAGCGGCGAAAGCGGCTTCCAATGGCTGCGCCAGTTCAGGTGGCAGGCGCAGAGCCGCCTCGCCGAGGGTGGCGGTCAGGTACGGGTGGTAGGTTCTGGACATGCGGGCATCCTCGGCAGGAACAGAGGTGCCGCCACGGCAGGGTGGCGGGCGATGCGTGGCTTCCAAGACCGGGAATCGATGAGCCGGCGGGCACGGGGCCCCCACGCACCGCCCGCCGTCGATCGGCGAACGGATTGCCAGCCGGCGCCGCTTGGGAAGACGGCGCCGGCTGGCAAGCGTATACAGCATCGATTACGCGGGCTTGGAAGACCCGGCCACCTTTGCAGGTGGCGATTCATCATGCGCACGTGAAATCACCGCCTGCCAGTCGTTTGTTTCGATGGCATCGGGAGATCTGAAAGGAAAAATGAATTATCGCGTTTGGCCCGTTTCGGGCATCGCAATGCCAGAAGCGACAGATTGCGCAGTGGCGCCATCAGCGAGAAATCTGCCCGAACCATCGCTGCCGTATGCCCTGAGCTGGCCCACGAAGTAAAGGTGACTTAACAGCCCGGGCAAGGCTCCACAGCTACCATAGCAAACACAAACGCCCGAATGCGCTGCCGGCTTTTTTGATTCTCCTCACAGACCATTTGCAGACCCCCGACACATACTGGGGATACATGCCCTTCGGAAGCCGCACATGCGTCGCCATGCCCTGTCGCTCACCTCCGCATTGTTGTCCGCCGCTTTCGTGGCCCCGGCCATGGCCGCCGTGCCGTTCTTCAACGCCAGCTGCCCGGGCGACATCGATGTTCACGCAGACGATGGCGGGTCGGTCTATGTGCAGGGCCGCGAGGCCACGCTGAAACGTTTCAACGACCGCTATTTCGAAGCCCGCGACGCCAACAGCGGCATCACCCTGTCGATCAGCCGCAGCGATGACGGTACGCCGCAGATCAGCTATACCGGCCGTGGCGGCGCCAACGGCATCTGCCAGGTCAGCGCCAGTGGAACATCTGCGCCCGCCGCAAATGGCGCACACCCGCGCGAGGTTGCTACCGGCGACGCCGCGCTACCGCGCGAAGTCACCTGCGAATCCACTGACGAGCAGCAGGTGTCGTGCGATCTGAATACCCGCGGCAATGTGGAAATCGTGCGCCAGCTCAGCCACACCCGATGCGAGGAAGGTAAGAACTGGGGCCTGTCGCGGCACTCGGTGTGGGTCAATGGCGGCTGCCGCGCGGTGTTCCGCAATGTGTCTTCGGTGACCACCCCGGCGCCGGCAGGCGATACCGCGTTGGGCGCCTGCAACATGCGCAAGGGCGCTCAGGGCGCGCTGGTCACCCAGATGCCGGTGGGCAGCGATTACCAGGAACTCATCATCGATTATCCGGATGGCCGCTTCCTGTGCATGATGCGCAACAGCGGCCAGGTGCAGAGCCTGACGCCGGTTCGCCGCCGCGGCGGTTGAGGCGCGGCGGCGGCGTGTCTAAGGGGGCAGCGCGGTGCGCGTTGCCCCCCGTCCCGCTACTGCTGGTTCACCGGGTCGTTTCCCTTCTTGTAGGTGTAGCCGGTTACGTCCCAGCCGCCGCCATGGCCGGATGAGGGTTCCACCCAGGTGAATTCCCACGTCTGGATGGAGCCGTCGGGAAGCAGGTTTTCCACCCGGTAGATCTCACCGGGAATGCCCTGGTCCGGCAGCTTGCCGGGAATCGATTCGTCCGAGCGTGCAGACGCACGGCCTACGGAGACTGCCTGTCGTTCCACCTGTACGTTGCCGTAGCCCTGCGGGGCGAACGACGGCTTCACCCGCTGCGCCACCCAGTCGAGTACCTGGCGTGCGCCTGCCGTCTGCATGGGATACGCATCGGAGGTCACCGTATGCGTGATGCGTTGCGAGGGTGCACTGGCAGCGGCGGGAAACAGTCCGCCCAGGGCAATTGCCAGTACCGCAAGTCCATTGAGTGCATGTTTCATGCGCGTGGAGCTCCATGATTGAGGAAGTGAGGCGGCACCTTCAGGGTGCCTGCGCAGCGTGGACACAACAACAGCCTTGCGTAAGAGGCGAAACCGACCGGGATGTGAGGTGGATCGCGGAAGGTCCAATTCCTGACGACCCAGCGCTGGAATGCCTGACCGGATACGGCTGGCAGGCCGCGGCGATCTGACCCATGCCCTGCTGCACCGCCGCGAGTGGTGTCACACAGCTCTGGCTAGACTGTGCTTCTTTTTCCGCACCGCAGGAGGCACCCATGGCCCATCCCATTTCCGTATCCCTGATTGGCGTTCCCACCGATGTCGGTGCGGGCCATCGCGGCGCACGGCTGGGGCCGGAGGCGCTGCGCGTGGCGGGCCTGCCGGAGGCGCTGGAAGCGCGCGGCGTGGACGTGCGCGACGTGGGCAACCTGGATGGCCCGCGCAACCCGTGGACCGCGCCGGTGGAGGGCTACCGCCACCTGGATGAGGTGGTGGCCTGGAACCGCGCACTGATGGAAGCCAGCTACGCCGAGCTGCAGGCCGGGCGCATGCCGATCATGCTCGGTGGCGACCATTGCCTGGGCATCGGTTCGATCACCGCCGTCGCGCGCTGGTGCCGCGAGCAGGGGAAGAATCTGCGCGTGCTGTGGCTGGACGCGCATTCGGACTTCAACACCAGCGATGTCACGCCGTCGGGCAACATCCACGGCATGCCGGTGGCCTGCCTGTGCGGCCTCGGCCCGGACGCGCTGACCCGTCTGGGCGGCAGCGCACCGGCGATCACCCCGGCGCAGATGCACCAGATCGGCATCCGTTCGGTGGACCCGGAAGAGAAGCGCCTGATCAAGACCCACAAGGTGGATGTCTATGACATGCGCTACATCGACGAGAACGGCATGAAACGCGCGGTGGAAGCGGCGCTGGCCGGCATCGATGAGAACACCCACCTGCATGTCAGCTTCGATGTCGACTTCCTCGACCCCAGCATCGCGCCGGGCGTCGGCACCACGGTGCCGGGTGGGGTGAACTATCGGGAGGCGCAGCTGGTGATGGAAATGATCGCCGACACCGGGCGCATGGGTTCGCTGGACATCGTCGAGCTCAACCCCTTGCTGGACAAGCAGAATGCCACCGCCGAACTGGCCGTGGACCTGGTGGAAAGCCTGTTCGGCAAGTCCACCCTGATGCGCGACTGACCGTCCCCTGCTGAACGGATCGCCGAACCGTTCACGCCCGCTCCACGCCCCTGCCGCCAGATTGCACTTCACGCGGCGGCAGTGGGCATTGGTGCCCTCCCGCCGAGCGAAAGAATCCCATCCGCGAATGAAGCGGTATAGCGGCGAACCCAAGGAGAAGCCCATGAAGCGCGTAGTTGCCCTGATGCTGTTGTCGATGTTCTCGGTGGCCCTGCTGGCCGGTTGCAACACCGTGGCCGGTGCCGGCAAGGACGTGCAGAAGGCCGGTGAAAAGGTTGAGGATGCCGCCAAGGGCCGTTGAGCCTGAAGTGGAACGGAAAGCAAAAAGGCCGGGGGGATCTCCCCGGCCTTTTTGCTTGCGCGTTTCTCTGCAGCGTACGTGTCCAAGCGTAGTGAACCATTCAAGCAGGTGAGCGTGTATTTCATTGGCGGTTGACCGGCATTCAACAGCGGCTGCGCGAAGCTGGAGCCACGGTAAGAACGCCGTTGCAATCAAGGACTCCCAGCAATGAACAAAGACATCATTTCCGGCAAGTGGTCGCAGCTGAAGGGCAAGGCGCAGGCCAAGTGGGGCGATCTGACCAACGACGATTTCGATGTGGCCGAAGGCAACGCCGAGTATCTGGCCGGCCGCCTGCAGGAACGTTATGGCTGGGCCAAGGATCGCGCGGAGAAGGAAGTGCGTGAGTTCCAGGACGCGGTGAGCAAGGACTACCCGGACTACAAGTAAGCGCTTCGATTTCCCCCACAACACGACGCCCGCACCGTGAGGTAGCGGGCGTCGTGTTGTTTGCGCGGGACGATCAGCGGGCCGGCGGGTCCGGCACGTAGCGGTTGGGGAACGCCTGCGGTTCGCGCGGCAGGCGCGAGGGCGCATCGACCAGGATGCCGCGCGCACGCAGGTTGCGGGCGCTGTCGTAGCGCAGCTGCAGAACCTGCGCCGGGCTGCGGCTGGCCCGTTCGAAGTCGGTATCGCGCACCGAAGAGTGTTCACGTGCGCCGTGGCCGGTGCCCAGCGCTGGCGCCTGTGACTTGCTGGCATAGCCCTCGATGCGGCTGGCACTGGCGTCGGCGGCAGCCTCGGCTTGCGCGGTCGGTGCCGGCAGCGGCACGCCACGTCGCAGGATCGGCTGCGGGTACAAGCGACGCGCCTCCTCGAACACCGCCACCCCGACCACGCCGATGTTGTCCGGGCGGCCGGTGCGACTGGCATAGCTGCCGCTGGGGCTGCTGAACACGAACTGCGCCACTTCGTCCTGGCTCTTGCGCCAGCCGGTGATGTCGGCGCGCTGGCCGGGATTGAGCACGTAGCCGGTCTGCGAGGGATCGGCATCCTCGCCGGAGATGGCGTTGACGCCGTCCACCGACAGCACTACCAGCACCCGGCGCGGGCTGTCGTTGTACAGGCGCACGGCGTAGCGGTGGCCGCGCTCGCCGGCCACCCAGCGCTGGCCCTCGGCGGAGTAGCTGCGCAGTTCGGTACCGCGGTCGCGGTCGACCAGGGCCATGCGTACGGGGCCGCCGTCGTACACCGGTGGCGGCATGGGCGCCGGGCGGAAGCCGGCCAGGGGCAGGATCAGCAGCAGGGGCAGCAGGCGTTTCATCGGGCGTCTCCAGCGGGGTTGGGTGAATGAACGCGCCGCGGGCCCTGACGGGGTTGGTGGCGTGCAAGGTAAACTGGCCCCGTTCATCGAAGGTTACCCCACGCAGTCATGACGACCCGAGTCCTTACCGGCATCACCCCCTCCGGCACGCCCCACCTGGGCAACTACGTTGGCGCCATCCGTCCGGCCATCGCGGCCAGCCGCGCGCCGGGGATCGAGAGCTTCTTCTTCCTGGCCGACCTGCACAGCCTGATCAAGTCGCAGGACCCGCAGCGCACCCAGCGTGCGACCCTGGAGATCGCGGCCAGCTGGCTGGCCTGTGGCCTGGACCCGGAACACGTGTGGTTCTACCGCCAGAGCGACATCCGCGAGACCACCGAGCTGATGTGGTTCCTGACCGCCATCGCCAGCAAGGGCATCCTCAACCGCGCGCACGCCTACAAGGCGGCGGTGGACAAGAACCGCGAGGAAGGCGTTGACGAGGACGCAGGCGTCAGCGCCGGCCTGTTCATGTACCCGGTGCTGATGGCGGCCGACATCCTGATCTTCAAGGCCAACCAGGTACCGGTGGGCCGTGACCAGATCCAGCACATCGAGATGGCGCGCGATTTCGCCCAGCGCTTCAACCACGTGTACGGCAAGGAGTATTTCCCGCTGCCGGACGTGGTGATCGACGAGCAGGTGGCGACGCTGGCGGGCCTGGATGGCCGCAAGATGAGCAAGAGCTACCACAACACCATTCCGCTGTTCGTGCCGCGCGAGGAGCTGAAGAAGCTGGTGTTCTCGATCCTGACCGACTCGCGCGCACCGGGCGAGCCGAAGGACACCGAGGGCTCGGCGCTGTTCCAGATGTACCAGGCGTTCGCCACGCCGGAACAGACCGCGGAATTCGCCAGGGCCTTCGCCGCCGGCATCAGTTGGGGCGACGCCAAGCAGCAGCTGTTCGAGCGTATCGACAGCGAGCTGTCGCCGCTGCGCGAGCGCTACAACGCGCTGATGGCCGAGCCGGAGAAGATCGAAGCGTTGCTCAAGCGCCGTGGCCAGCAGCTGCGCGAGCAGTTGGCGGCACCGCTGCTGGAAGAACTGCGCCACGCCGTGGGCCTGCGCGACCTGTCCACGGCGGGCGACATCGCCAGCGAAGATGCCGGCGTGGCCCGCGTGGCGCCGCCGCAGTTCAAGCAGTACCGCGAGAAGGATGGGCGTTTCTACTTCAAGCTGACCGCTGGTGACGGCACGCTGCTGATCCAGAGCGAAGGCTTCGATTCGCCACGTGATGCGGGCCAGCTGATCGCGGTGATCAAGCAGGCAGAGCAGGGCGACCAGCTGCAGAGCGAGCTGTTCAAGCTGGGCGCCGAGGTGGACGCGGTACTGGCCGCCCTGGCCGCGCTGCGCGAAGCGGCCTGATCGCCGGGCGTAGAGTCGAGCCATGCTCGACTCGGCTCCGCCTCTGTAGAGCCGAGCCCATGCTCGGCTGGGTAGCAAAGCAGCCGAGCATAGGCTCGGCTCTACAGGGAAGCCCCCCGCCGGCACGACCGTGGCACAGCACCCATGGCATGATGTCCGCGCGCCTCTGGCGCGATGACATGGAGTCTGCGATGGCCTGGTTGTCGCTGCTGCTGTTCCTGCCCTGGTTCCTGCTGCTGGGCAGCCTGTACTGGCTGTTTCCGCGCCAGCCGCGCAGCGCGCGGCGGCGCCTGTTCGATGGCACCACCCTGGTCGTGGCGTTCGCGCTGAGCATCGTGTCGATGCTGTGGGGCTACCGCATTGGCGTGGTGCAGCCCGGCGCCGGCCCGATCTGGCCGCAGGTGCTGGCGGTGCTGTACGCCTACGGCGCGTTCCTGGCGGTGCTGGTGCTGGCGTTGCTGCTGCGGCCGCGGTTCGGATTGCGCTCTGGCTGATCGGTAGTGCCGGCCGCTGGCCGGCACTTGAATTCTCCCGGCCATCCCGAGGTTGCCGACCAGCGGCCGGCACTACCCGACCAAAGCCGCATCGAACCCGGGCCGCCTGCGCGCCTACCATGGGCGTCTGTTCACGAGACTGCCAGGTGCGTGCCGATGACCGCCGACCCCAGCATCCACACGATCGATACGGGCTTCCAGCGCCCGGACTTCGACGCGGCCTACCTGATCGTTGAAAACGGCCGCGCGGCCTTCGTCGACTGCGGCACCGGCCTGTCTGTGCCGGCGATGCTGCAGGCGCTGGCGGATGCCGACCTGGGTGTGGAAGCGGTGGATTGGTTGCTGCTCACGCACGTGCACCTGGACCACGCCGGTGGTGCAGGCCTGCTGATGCAGGAGTTGCCGAATGCGAAGGCGGTGCTGCATCCGCGCGGTGCGCCGCACATGATCGACCCGACCCGGCTGATTGCGGGTGCGACGGCGGTGTACGGCGCCGAAGAGATCGCGCGCAGCTACGGCCGCATCGAGCCGATTCCCGAACACCGCGTGGTGGTTGCCGAAGACGGCCACCGCATCGATCTCGCTGGCCGCGAGCTGGTGCTGCTGCACACGCCGGGCCACGCACTGCACCATTATTGCGTGTGGGATGCGCGCAGCCGCAGCTGGTTCACTGGCGATACGTTCGGCATCTCCTACCGCGAGCTGGACAGCGCGCAGGGCGCTTTCATCTTCCCGACTTCCTCGCCGGTGCAGTTCGACCCGGAGGCGATGAAGGCCTCGATCCGACGCATGCTGGGCTACGGCCCGCAGGCGATGTACCTGACCCACTATGGGCGCGTGGAGCAGGTGCAGAAACTGGCCAACGACCTGTTCGAACAGATCGATGCGATGGCCGCGATCGGCCGCCAGTGCGATGGCCGGCCGGACCGCCACCGCTGCCTGCTGGCCGCACTGCAGGCGCTGTACCTGGAACGCGCACAGCTGCATGGCTGTGCGCTGGACGATGCGGCGGTGATCACTGTTCTGGCGATGGACATCGAACTCAACGCGCAGGGCCTGGCCTGCTGGCTGGACCGCATCAGCAGGTAGAGTCACGCCCTGCGTGGATGACGTGGGCCCACGCTGCGCCGTGATGTCACGACCACGTTACACTCTGGTGACTTCCAAGCTAGCCGTGGTACTGCCGTGAATCCGATGCGCGTGTTGCTGCTGTCGTCCTGCCTGTTCGTCGGGGGCCTGGCCCATGCGGCCAACGACCTGCCGGGTGGCGGCATCGATCCGCAGGCACTGTCGCGGCATGTGCGCGTGCTGGCGTCGGATGAGTTCGAGGGCCGCGCACCGGCCACCGAGGGCGAAGAGCGCACGGTGCAGTACCTGATCGAGCAGTTCCGCAGCTATGGCCTGCAGCCGGGCGGCGTGGACGGCAGCTGGGTGCAGCCGGTGCCGCTGGTGCGCGCGCAGCTGGAGGGTGAGGCCAAGGCCAGCCTGTCGCTGAAGCAGGGCAAGCGTGCGCTGGCCAATGGCGTGGACGTGACCCTGCAGAGCCTGCAGCCGCGCAAGCGCGTGCAGATCAAGGATGCACCGTTGGTGTTCGTCGGCTACGGCATCGACGCACCGGAACGCCACTGGAACGACTACAAGGACGTGGACCTGCACGGCAAGATCGCCGTGGTGCTGATCAACGACGCCGACTTCGAGGCCGATGCGCCGGGCGCGTTCGATGGAAAGGCGGTGACCTACTACGGCCGCTGGACGTACAAGTTCGAGGAAGCCGCACGCCGGGGTGCCGAAGGCGTGCTGATCGTGCACGAGACCGCGCCGGCCGCGTATGGCTGGGCCACGGTGAAGAGCTCGGGCACTTCTCCGCTGTTCGACATCGAGCGCGGCCAGGCCGAAGCGATGGCGCAGCACACGCCGCTGCGCGGCTGGATGCAGCGCGAGCTGGCCGAAGCGATCTTCGCCGACGCCGGCCTCGACTTCGATGCGGAGAAGCGCAAGGCGATGCGTGCCGACTTCCGCCCGGTGGCACTGGACAACGCGAAACTGAGCGTGGATTTCGCGCTCAAGCGCGAGCAGGTGGTGACCCGCAACGTGGTCGCCAAGCTGCCCGGTGGTGAACATGCTGACGAGGCCGTGATCTTCTCCGCGCACTGGGATGCGTTCGGTATCGGCCAGCCCGACGCCAAGGGCGACCGCATCCGCCGTGGTGCGATCGACAACGCCACCGGCGTGGCAACGGTGCTGGAACTGGGCCGTGTGTTCGCCGCTGGCCCGCAGCCACAGCGCACGCTGTACTTCGTGGCACTGACCGCCGAAGAGAAAGGGTTGCTGGGCGCCAGCTACTACGCCGCCCATCCGCTGGCGCCGCTGGACAAGACCGCTGCGGTGCTGAACATCGAGATGTTCAGCCCGGATGGCCCGACCCGCGACATTGCCTCGTGGGGCAAGGGCCGGGTGTCGCTGGAAGGCGATCTGGAGCGCGTGGCCAAGGCCCGTGGCCGCAGCTACAGCCCGGACCCGAACCTGGAAGCCGGCTTCTTCTACCGCGCCGACCACTTCGCCTTTGCCCGCCTGGGCGTGCCGGCGATCACCATCGGCCCGGGCCTGGACAAGCTGGACGGTGGCGTTGAAGCCGGCCGCGCGCTGCGCGAAAAGTACTTCGCCGACTGCTATCACCAGACCTGCGATGCCTGGACGCCGAGCTGGGACCCGAGCGGCCACGCTGCCGACACCCTGCTGGTCTACGACCTGGGCGCCGAGCTGGCCAACAGCCGCCGCTGGCCGACGTGGGAAAAGGAATCGGAGTTCCGCGGCGCGCGCGACAAGAGCGAAGCGGCCCGCCGTTGAGTAATGCCGGCCGCTGGCCGGCAACTCCCTGCTCTTTGCCGAGGGTCATGAGGTTGGCGGGCAGCGGGCGGCACTACCGAAATACGGCGGCTTTTCCCGCCACCGGCCGGCACTAACCGCGCCGTCGCACCACCTTCCACGCGCCCCACCCCGCCGCGGCGAGCGCGGCCAGATTGCACGCCGCCCTCGTGGGGAGGCCCACCACCGGCCCCGCGTTTAACCCGCGATGGAGCCGCAGGTGG